>JAEZKN010000512.1 GCA_023415395.1 Actinomycetes bacterium | reverse complement strand
CAAGCGGCACAAGGTCGAGCCGCGCCAGATCGTCGGCGCGATCGCCAACGAGGGCGGCCTGCGCCGCGCCGACTTCGGCCACATCCAGATCCGGCCCGACTTCTCGCTCGTCGAGCTGCCGGCCGAGCTGCCCGGTGAGGTCTGGGACGCGCTGAGGAACACCCGCATCTCCGGGAAGCTGATCGAGCTCCAGCGCGACGCCGGCGGCCCTCGCGCCGCCGCCCGCGACCGCAAGCCCCGGCACAAGAACCGCTAGAGCGGTCGGAGAGTTTCATCGGCCGGCCGATGAAACTCCTGCTCGGACGATGAACCTTTGTCGTCCAGGCGTGAGGTTCGTCGGCCGACCGACAAATCTTGTCAGAGCAGGTACGCCGCGAGCGCGGCCCCGGCGACCAGGCCGGAGGCGGCCGCGGTGAGGACGGCGGCCATCGGCTGGGCCAGGTCGCGGTGGTGGGCCATGTCGCCGGCGGCGTGCACGCCGGGGACGCTCGTGCGGCCCATGGCGTCGACCTCGACGCAGCCCGAGGGCAGCAGGTCCAGCCCGAGCTGCTCGGCGAACGGCGCGGCCTGGCGCAGCGTGGTGGCCACGAACATGCCGCCGAACTCCTCGCTCGAGCCGTCGGTGAGCACCACGCGCAGGCCGGCGCCGGCCCGCTCGAGCCGAGCGACGCGCTCGGGGTCGACGCCCTCGACCGACGCGGCGACCGGGCCCATCAGGCCGGTGAGGTGCCCCGGCTCGCCCAGGACCGCGACCCGCTTGCCGGCCATCTCGTGGCCGTGGCAGAACGGGCAGTGCGCGACCACGTCGCCGAAGAGCTCGGCCAGCCCGGGCACGGTCGGCAGGTCGTCGCGCACGCCGGTCGCCAGCACCAGCCCGCGGGTGGTGACCTCCTCGTCCCCGAGGTCGACGCGGAAGCCGACCCCGTCGACCCCGACCGACGCGACCACGGCGTCGCGCACGGTCACGGTGTCGTACGCCGCGAGGTCGGCACGCGCCTCGGCCCGCAGCTGCGCCGGCGGGGTGCCGTCGTGGCCGAGGAAGTTGTGCAGGTGGTGGGCCGGGTCGTTGCGGTAGGTCCCGGAGTCGAGCAGCAGCGTGCGGCGGTGCACGCGGCCGAGCGTGAGAGCGGCCTGGAGGCCGGCCGAGCCGCCGCCGATGACGACCGCGTCGTAGGAGAAGTCGTGCACGGATGAGTCTGAGATTGCCATGTTCACGAGGATGTGACTTCATGTTGACATGAAGTCAAGTCTCTCGATCGGGGACGCCGCCAAGCGCTTCGGCCTGGACACGCACGTGCTCCGTCACTGGGAGGACGTGGGCCTGCTGGCACCCGCGCGGGACAGTGCGGACCGGCGCCGCTACATGTCCGACGACCTGGTGCGGATCGCGGTCATCGTCCGGAGCAAGGCGGCCGGCATGAGCCTCGAGCAGATCGCCGTGATGCTCGACGCCGGCGCCCCCGAGCGGCACCGGGTCCTCGAGGAGCACGTCGCCGACCTCGACCGGCGCATGGAGGAGATGCGGCGCTCGCGGGAGATGACCCTGCACGCGCTGCGCTGCCGCGCCCACGACATCGCGACCTGTCCCCGCTTCAAGGCCGCCGTGGAGGACCTGCTCGACGGTCGCGGGACCCCGCTCCTCCGCGGCTGACCGGGCCGGCTCTTGTGCTCCGGGGGGCCGTGAGGTTCCCTGTACGTGCCCGGTCGCTGAACGTCGCGTGTCGACCTCGTGACTGACCGCAGTCCGCGGCGTTCTTCGATCTTGGGGGTGGGATGTTCCGCCGAGCACGCCGTCACGCGCCGACTGCGGCCGCGCCCGCACGACCGGCCCGGGTGGTCGGGATGGTCGAGGCCTTCACCGAGGACCACGTGCGCGGGTGGGTGTCGGTCCCGGCCGACAGCCCGCCGACCGAGGTCGAGCTGCGCCTGGGCTCGATGACGGTGAGCACCACGACCGCGACGCCGGACGGTGCCATGTCGGCGAGCCGCGCCAGCGCCTCGCCCACGCCCTCCCTGCCGCCGCCCCGGGGGGACCGCAGGCACAGCAGGCAGCAGGTCCGCACGTTCACCTTCGTGATCTCCCAGCTGTGGGACTACGCACCCCGGGGGACGCCGCTGCGCGTCGTGGCCGAGTCGCAGGTCCTCCCCATCCACGGGCACGGCATGTTCCTGCGGGCGCCGCGGTCCGGCAGCCGCACGCCCGAGGACCTCCAGCGGCTCTTCGACGAGGGCCACCTCCTGGGACGCACGGGGCTGGTCCAGGTCTCCAAGTCCCTGGACGAGGAGTGGCAGTCCGCGGTCGGCGAGCTCTACGAGTCCGCACGCGCCCTGATCGCCGCCGAGTTCGGCCACGACCTGTTCATCACCTACGGCACCCTGCTGGGCGCCGTGCGCGAGGGTGGGTTCCTGGCGCACGACAACGACTACGACGCGAGCTACGTGAGCGCGGCGACGACCGGACCCGAGGCGGCCGACGAGGCGGTGGAGGTCGCCAAGATGCTCATCGCCCGCGGCTTCCGCGTGGGCGCGATGGGCAGCGGGCTGCACGTGGTCGACCCGGCCCGGCCGGGGCACCGGATCGACGTCTTCCACGTCTACTTCGACGTCGACGGGGTGCTCCAGCACCCGTTCGGCTACGCCGGCGCCACCCAGGTCACCCGCGCCGACTGGCAGGGGACGCGCTCGATGGAGCTCGCGGGGCGGCCGGTCCTGGTCCCCGTCTGCGCGGAGCAGCTGCTGGAGACCCTCTACGGCGAGGACTGGCGACGTCCCAAGACCGGCTTCCAGTGGAGCGTCGAGAAGCGCGGCAACGACCGCACGGGCGTGATGACTCCGTCCCGGGTGACCGACGTCTACTGGACCGACTACTACGCCCACCACGGCCACGCGGAGGCGTCGTCCTTCGCCCGGTTCGTGCACGACCAGCTGGGCGCGGACCCGGTCACGGTGGTCGACATCGGCTGCGGCGACGGCCGGGACTCGATCTTCTTCGCGACCCGCGGACGGCAGGTGCTGGGCCTGGACCGTGCGGAGGTCGCGATCGAGCACGCGCGCGAGAAGGCCCGGCGGGCGGACCTGGACCGGGCGCGCTTCCGGGTGTGCGACCTCGCCGACCAGTCCGCCCTCGGGGAGGCGCTCGAGGACCAGGTCCAGGAGGCGGTCGATCGCCCGCTCGTCCTCTACAGCCGCTTCCTGCTGCACGCCATCGACGCCCGGACCCAGGAGGCGCTGCTGGACACCGTGGACGCCCGGTCCCGGCCCGGCGACCGGTTCGTCGCCGAGTTCCGGACCGACAAGGACGCGGAGCTGGCCAAGGCCCATCCGCAGCACTTCCGCCGCTACCTGAACGCCGCGGAGCTCCTGGCCGACCTGCGCACGCGGGGGTGGATCATCGAGCACGACGTCGAGTCCTCCGGGCTGGCGCCGTGGGGCGACGAGGACCCCGTCCTGTGCCGGGTGATCGCCCGGCGGTCCTGACCGATCCCGGCGGCGCGCCCTGGGGCTGGTAGAACCGAGGCGTGCGCTCCCTCGTCTCGGCTGCCGTGCTCGTCCTCGCCACCGCAGGCCTCGCGGCATGCACCTCCGACGACGGGACGGACGGCCCGGACCCGCAGGAGGCGGTCGACGCGCTGGCCGCCGGCTTCCAGTCCGGTGACCTCTCCGGCGTCCCGTTCACCCCGGGCGCGCCGGACCCGACCGCCGAGCTGGAGGAGGTCGTCGAGGGCCTCGGCGACGTCGAGCCGGTGGTCGTCGCGAGCGACGTCGAGCAGGCCGAGGGCGCCGCCACCGCGCAGCTGCGCTGGACGTGGCCGCTCGCCGGCGACGAGTGGAGCTACACGACCGACGTGGAGCTCACCGAGTCCGGCGACGCCTGGGAGGTCACCTGGGACCGGGCCCTCGTCGAGCCGCACCTCCAGGCTCACAGCACCCTCGACGTGACCCCGATCGGCGGCGCCCGCGGCCCGATCATGGGCGCGGGCGGCGTCGCGCTGGTGACCGAGCGCCCGGTCGTGCGCCTGGGCATCGACCGCTCGCAGGTCCCGCCCGCCCGGGCCGGCCGGTCCGCCGCGGCACTCGCGCGGCTGGTCGGCATCGACCCGGCGCCGTACGTCGCGCAGGTCGAGGCCGCCGGGGAGCGGGCGTTCGTCGAGGCCATCGTCCTGCGCAAGGACGACGTGCCGGTCCGGGTCGCGCAGGGCTACGACACGATCGCGGGGGCTCTCGCCGTGCAGGACGACATCCCGCTCGCGCCCTCGCGCGAGTTCGCGGCGCCGATCCTCGGCACGGTCGGCCCGGTGACGGCCGAGATGGTCGAGGAGGACCCCGACCGCTACCAGGTGGGCGACACCGCCGGGCTCTCGGGCCTCCAGGCCCGCTACGACGAGCAGCTGCGGGGCGTGGACGGCGTCGTCGTCAACGCCGTCGCGAAGGACGGCAGCGAGCGGGAGCTCTTCCGCGTGCCGGCGCAGCCGGGGCCGGCCCTGGAGCTGACCATGGACGCGCGGCTCCAGTCGCTCGCCGAGCGGCTGCTCGCCGACGTCGGCCCAGCGAGCGCGCTCGTGGCCCTCAAGCCCTCGAACGGCGCGATCCTCGCAGCCGCGAACGGGCCGGGCACTGACGGCTACAACATCGCGACCTACGGCCAGGTCCCGCCCGGCTCCACCTTCAAGAGCGTCAGCAGCCTGGCCCTGCTCCGCGCGGGGCTGACGCCGGACTCCACCGTGCCGTGCACGTCGGCGGTGGTGGTGGACGGCAAGCGGTTCGAGAACTACGACGACTACCCGAGCGGCGCGCTGGGCGACGTCTCCCTGCGTACGGCGATCGCGAACTCCTGCAACACCGCGGTCATCTCCCAGCGCGACGAGCTCGGCAAGGACGACCTCGCCGCGGCGGCCGCCAGCCTCGGCCTCGGGATCGACCACGACCTGGGCTTCCCGGCGTACTTCGGCAGCGTCGAGCCGCCCGCGTCGGAGACCGAGGCGGCCGCCGACCTGATCGGCCAGGGGACCGTGCTGGCCTCGCCGATGGCCATGGCGACGGTGATCGCGTCGGTCCAGGCGGGCCGGACGGTCGTGCCCCGGTTGGTGAGGTCCGTCGAGGTGGAGGTGCCCGACGAGGCGGAGCCGTTGACCCGGCAGGAGGCCGGGCAGCTGCGGTCGATGCTGCGTGCGGTCGTGACCTCCGGCAGTGGCACCGGGCTGCTCGACGTCCCGGGGCCTCCGGTCATCGCCAAGACCGGCACCGCGGAGTTCGAGCGCGACGGCGACCTGCTCACCCACGCCTGGATGGTCGCCGCCCAGGGCGACCTGGCGGTCGCGGTGTTCGTCGACGTGGGCTCGTCCGGGTCCGGCACCGCCGGCCCGATCCTGGAGGCGTTCCTCCGCGGCGTCTAGGTGTGCCCAGGTGTGCCTAGGTGCGGGCGGGCACGCTCCTGGCGACCTCCTCGGGCATCGCCTCGTAGTGGGCGAAGGACCGGGTGAAGACCCCCGAGCCGTGGGTCGCGGAGCGCAGGTCGACGGCGTAGCGGACCAGCTCGGTCTGTGGCACCTCGGCCAGCACCTGGGTGCGGTCCTCGCCGACCTTGTCGGTGCCGAGGAGCCGCCCGCGCCGCGAGGACAGGTCGCTCATCACCGCCCCGACCTGGTCGTCGGGCACGACCACCGCCACGGCGTCGTACGGCTCGAGCATGGTGATGGTGGCCGCGGCGGCCGCCTCGCGCAGCGCGAGCGCGCCCGCGGTCTGGAAGGCCATGTCGGAGGAGTCGACGCTGTGCGCCTTGCCGTCGATGAGGGTCACCCGCAGGTCGACCATCGGGTGGCCGAGCCGGCAGC
>JAEZKN010000378.1 GCA_023415395.1 Actinomycetes bacterium | reverse complement strand
GAAGCGGGCGACGGCGCGCTCGGCGGGCCGGCTCGACGCGGTGACCTGCACGCCCGGGCCCGGTGGTGCGGCCTCGGTACGACGGTCGAGGTGGCGCCCGTCGAACACGGCTGCGCTGTGCGCGGTGTCGAGGTACTCCCGCAGCGACGTCACCCGGCCGTCCCGGCTCTCCGCGACGAAGCAGTAGCGGTTGCGATAGGGGCGCTCGCCCCGGAACATCCCGTCACCCTCGACCTCGACGACGGCGACGTCGCCCCCGGCGAAGGCCCGCCTGACGTGCTGGCGCACCCCGCCCGGGAAGCGCTCGGGGACCCCACGGAGCAGGTCGCACTTCTCCTCGGCGTCCATCCGCCCGTGCAACGGCCAGGGCCGGTCCGGCCCCGGGTCACGGTGCCGCTCGCCGGCCGCCCGGTCCAGGCCGGTGTCGACCCACCAGGTCCCGCCCGGGGCGAACCAGCGCCGCACCGCCTCGGCGTCGTTGGCGTCGAGCGCACGGAGCAGGCCGAGGGCGACCTCCAGCGGCGTCCCCCGGGGAGACTCCCCCGGGCCGCCGGTCAAGCGTCGACCCGGTCCGAGAGCATGGCGAGCAGGACGCCCATCTCCTGCTGGAAGCTCGTCATCACCTCCGCGCGGTCGGGATCGTTGATCTCCGACCAATGGGCACGCACCTCCTCCGGCGAGAGGGAGCGGGAGAAGTGGCCCGGGGTCTCGGCGACCACCACCCGGGCGACGCGGCCACCGCCGACGTTGTAGACCTCGCCACTGTCCTCGCACTCCTCGGAGGAGAGCCAGAGGACCAGCGGAGCGACGAGCGAGGGATCGAGGCTGTCGGCGAGATCGCCGAGCAGGTCCTCGGTCATGCGGGTGCGCGCGCCCGGCTCGATGGCGTTGACCCGGATGCCGTGGCGAGCGCCCTCGATCGCCAGGGTCTTGGTGACCCCGATGATCCCGGCCTTGGCGGCGGCGTAGTTGACCTGGCCGAAGTTGCCGAAGATGCCCGCGGCGGAGGTCGTGTTGACGATGCGGCCGTAGCCCTGGTCGACGAGCACGGGCCAGGCGGCCTTCGACATCCAGATCGTCCCGCCGAGGTGCACCCGCAGGACCGGGTCGACCTCCGCGGGCGTCATCTTGGCGAACGACTTGTCGCGCAGGATGCCTGCGTTGTTCACCACCACGTCGAGGCGGCCCCACGTCTCGGTCGCGAGGCGGACGATCGTCTCCGCGCCCTCCGGGGTGCTGATGTCGGTCGCGTCCGCGATCGCAGTGCCTCCGGCGGCGCGGATCTCCTCGACCACCTGCTCGGCGGGCGTGGCACCCCCGCCCTCGCCGTCGAGCGCGCCGCCGAGGTCGTTGACGACGACCTGGGCGCCGCGCGCACCCAGCAGCAACGCGTGTTCGCGGCCGAGCCCTCGGCCGGCACCGGTGACGACGGCCACGCGGCCGTCGAGCCTGATCTCGCTCATGGTTCTCCTGGGAGGGGTGGGGGTGGTCGGGTCAGCCGAAGAGTGCGGTCATGACCTCGGGTTCGCTCCGGATCGAGTCCGGTGCTCCCTCGGACACGATGCGACCCCGCTGCATGACGTAGACGCGGTCGCTGACCGCGAGGGCGAGCTCGGCGTTCTGCTCGACGAGCAGGATCGTCGCGCCGGACTCGTGCAGGGTGCTGATGGTCTCGAAGAGGATGTCGACGATGCTCGGCGCCAGCCCCATCGAGGGCTCGTCGAGCAGCAGCACGTCCGGCCGGGTCATCAGGGCACGCCCGAAGGCGAGCATCTGCTGCTCCCCGCCGCTCATCGACGCGGCGAGCTGGTCGCGCCGGTCCGCGAGCCGCGGGAACAGGTCGAAGACGCGCTCCAGCTGGCCGCGCAGCTCCGCCTTGGACGTCCGCCCGGAGTACGCCGACAGCTGGAGGTTCTCCGCCACGGTGAGGGGCGGGGCGATGCGCCGACCCTCCGCGACGAGCGCGAGCCCGGAACGGACCACCTTGTGGCAGGGCCACCCGGTGATGTCGCGCGTGCCCACCTGCACGGTGCCGCCCGACGGCTTGTGGAGCCCGGCGATGCTGTTGAGCGTCGTGGTCTTGCCGGCGCCGTTCGACCCGATCAGGGCGACGAGCGTCCCGGGCGCGACCTCCAGATCGACGTCAGTCACCGCCTGGACCGCGCCGTGCGCGGCGCAGAGTCGCGATACGCGCAGCATCGGATCGCTTGCCAAAGTAGGCCTCCTTCACGTCGTCCTGCTCCAGGCACCAGGTCGGCGCACCTTGCGCCAGCACCGCACCGGAGTTCATCACCGTCACCGACTCGCAGAACTGCTCGACGAGCCGCATGTTGTGCTCGATGAGGATCAGCGTCAGCCCCGCGTCGCGGAGCTCGAGGAGCAGCTGTCCCACCTGCTCGGACTCGGCGTCGTTCATGCCCGCCGTCGGCTCGTCGAGCAGGAGCACGCGGGGGTTCGTGGCCAGCGCCCGGGCGATCTCCACTCGGCGCTGGTCGCCGTAGGACAGCGTCTCGGCGAGCGCCCCCGGGTCCGAGCGCACGCCGACCTTGTCGAGCAGCTCGAGGGACCGCTCCCGGACCTCGCGACGCTCGCGGCGCTCGCCGGGACTGAGCAGCAGGGCGCCGAGGAGGGTCGAGGACCGTTGCATGTAGGCGCCGGCCCCCACGGTCTCCAGCACGGTCATGCCGGGGAAGAGCCGGATGTTCTGGTAGGTCCGGGCCACGCCCCGCCGGGCGATCTGGAACGGCTTGCTGGCGGTGACGTCGTCGCCGAAGACCTCGATGCGCCCCGAGTCGGTGGAGACGAAGCCGCTGACCATGTTGAGCACGGTGGTCTTGCCCGCGCCGTTGGGGCCCAGGATGCCGTGGATCCGGCGCTCCGGGACGGTGATCGTGACGTCGTTGACGGCCGTGAGGCCCCCGAAGGACTTGGTGAGGTGGGCGATGTCGACGGCCACCGGCGCCTGGGGCGCGGCGGGCGTGGCGTCGGGCAGGACCTGCGTCATCGGACCCCCTCCACGGCCGTAGCACCCTGGTCGGCGGCGGGAGCCGCACCCCCGTCACCGCCGGCCCGGCGCATCCGCCCGCGCATCAGCCGCAGCCGTCGCACGTCGACGAGCCCACGGGGCATGTAGATGATGATCAGCACCAGGGCGACGCCGGTGACGACGCGGTCGTACTCGCCCATCGGCTCGCGGAGCAGCTCGGGCAGGATCGTGAAGACCACCGCGCCGACGACCGGGCCGGCCCAGTGGAACGCACCGCCGAGCACCACGGCGGCCAGGGTCACGAAGCCGAGGTGCGTGTAGAAGGTGTCGGGGCCGATGTA
This sequence comes from Actinomycetes bacterium, assembly GCA_023415395.1. GTDB lineage: Bacteria > Actinomycetota > Actinomycetes > Propionibacteriales > Nocardioidaceae > Nocardioides. The sequence goes on along the minus strand of JAEZKN010000378.1, from coordinate 2,039 downwards.
CTGGAGGAAGCTCGCCTGGTAGACGCCCGCCGCTCCGCCGAGCGCGCCGGAGATGATGAAGCCGACGAACTGGATGCGCCGGGGCGAGATCGCGAGCGTCTGGGCGACAGCGGGGTCCTCCCGGACGGCATCGGCGGCGAGGCCGAAGCGCGAGCCGGCGAGCCGCGACATGACGTAGCAGGCCACGGCGAGCGTGCCGATGAGCCAGGCCCAGGTGCCCAGGTCGCCCGGCACGAGCGTGCCGGTCGGCCCGCCGGTGTACTCCTCGAGGTTGATGATGAGGACCCGGCCGATCAGCACCATGGCGATGGTCGCCATCGCGAGGTAGTGGCTGTCGAGGCGGATGATCAGCCCGGCGGTGACGGCACCGACGGCGGCGCCCAGCGCGATGCCGATGAGCAGCGCGAGGAACGGCGCCACCCCGAGCGTGCCGGCGACGTAGCCGAAGGTGAAGGCGCTCACGGCGCCGAAGAACACCGGCGCCAGGCTCAGCACGCCGGTCCACAGCGAGGAGTAGATCGCGAGCGCGAACAAGGCGTTGACGGCCGCGAACTGCAGCGTCGTCATCAGGGCGGTGGTGCTCACAGGAGTCCTCTCCGGTCTCGGCGGTCGGGGCTGGGGACGCGGCTAGGCACGGACGAGCTGTCGTTCGCCGAAGAGCCCCTGCGGGCGGGCGACCAGGACGATCAGCAGCACCCCGAAGGTGATCGCGTCGCGGAACCCGGACGAGATGTACTGCGAGCTCATGACCTCCAGGACCCCGATGACGACGCCCACGAGGGCGGCACCGCGGATGTCGCCGTAGCCTCCGACCACCACGGCAGCGAAGCCCTTGAGCAGCAGGCCCTCGCCGATCGTCGCCGACACGTTGTTGTCCGAGAGCGCCCCGAGGACGCCGGCGAGCCCGGCGATCGCGGCGGCGAGGAAGGCGACCACGATGAGGGTGCGCCGGGCGTTGACGCCGACGATGGTGGCCGAGCGGGGATCGACGGCGACCGCCCGGACCGCAGCGCCGAAGCGGCTCTTGGTCAGCAGGAGGTGCACGAAGGTCACGACCACGACGAGGGCGACCACGCTGATCACCTGGGCGGGCAGCATGAGGAGGCCGAACATCTCGAACGGCGTCGACGGGACCGACCCGGTCGGGTAGCTGACGGCGGAGGGCCCGGCGAAGGCCTCGGCGAGCGTCAGCAGGATGATCCAGATGCCGATGCTCGCGATGATCGGGGCGAACACGCCGGCGTTGCGGCGGCGCAGCTGCTCGAAGGCGATCTGGTCGGCCAGGACGCCGAGCACTCCTGCGAAGGTCACCCCGAGGGCGAGCGCGAGCCAGAAGTTCGTGCCGTGCTCGTCCACCAGCCAGTACGACGCCAGCGCGCCCCAGGTCGCGAATGTGCCGTGGGCGACGTTGAGGATCCCCATCTTGGCGAGAATGAGCGCGAAGCCCACGGCGAAGAGTGCGTAGATCGACCCGAGCGCGATCCCGTTCACCAGCTGTTGGGCCAACAGATCCACGGCCACGTCCTCTCTGAATCAAGCGCTCGATTGGCGTAGAGTAACTCACGTCACAGCGGGTCCTGTCAACGGTCAATCAAGCACTTGCTTCAACTCGCTCGAGTGGCTACTTTCAGCCGCGATGCCTCCCTCGACCCCGCTCGCGCTCCCGCCGACCGAGAGCGCCGACGTCGCCGTCCGTCGCCTCCCGACGGGCGCCGCGATCGTCGCCGCGCCCGGCTGCGGCACGCCCGAGACGCTCCTCGCGGCACTCGGGCGCGCGGCCGACCTGCTCGGCCGGCCGACGCTCTACTCCGGGCTGCAGCTGGGGGCCTACCCCTTCCTGGACGCCGCGACGGCCGGCCACCTGGCCTACCGCACCTGGCACCCGTACGGCGCGGCGCGGGCCGCCCTCGCGCCGGGCCGCGTCGACTACGTGCCCGCGCGTGCCTCGGCGGTGCCGGACCTGCTGGACGAGTGGCGCACCGACGCCGCGCTGGTGCGGGTGACGCCGCCCGACGCGGACGGCTGGTGCAGCCTCGGAC
>JAEZKN010000376.1 GCA_023415395.1 Actinomycetes bacterium | reverse complement strand
GTCGAGGCCTGGGCCGGCGTACGACCCGACCTCGACCTGCCCCGCAACCCCGGATGGATGGCATGAACATCGACGACATCACCGCCGAGTGGGTGGGCGGCGTGCTCGGCGAGACGGTCACCGCGCTGGAGACCGAGCCGGTCGGCACCGGGCAGATCGGCACGTGCCACCGGCTGCGCTACGACGGCGGCCGGAGCGTGCTCGCCAAGCTGCCGGCCGCGGACCCGGCGACCCGGGACATGCTGGCCGGCGCCTACCGCGGGGAGGTCCGCTTCTACGACACGATCGCGCCGACCGTCGCCGTCCGCGTGCCGGCGGTGCACCACGCGGAGGCCAGCCCCGACTCCGGCGACTACGTGCTGCTGCTGGAGGACCTCGCCCCCCGCGTGCCGGGCGACCAGCTCGGTGGCTGCACGGTCGCCCAGGCCCGGGACGCGGTCGTCAACCTCGCCGGCCTGCACGGTCCGCGGTGGTGCGACCCGACCCTGCTCGACCTCGAGGGCCTCTCGATCAACGGGCCCGACGAGATCGCCCTGCTGCTGGAGATGTACGGCCCGACCACCGAGCTCTTCCTCGACGGCCTCGGCGACCTCGTCGCACCCGAGGACGCCGGGACCCTGCGCGACTGCGTCGACGTGATCGAGTCCTGGCTGCTCGCCCGCACCGAGCGGTTCGGCCTGGTGCACGGCGACTACCGCCTCGACAACCTGCTCTTCCCACCCGACGGCCGCGACGGCGTGGTCGCGGTCGACTGGCAGACGCTGAGCGTCGCCCTCCCGGCGCGCGACCTGGCCTACTTCCTCGGCACCGGGCTCATCGTCGAGGACCGGCGGGCGCACGAGCGTGGCCTGGTGGCGGCGTACCACCGCGCGCTGGCGGCGTACGGCGTGGCGGACTATCCGCTCGAGGACTGCTGGGAGGACTACGTCTTCGCGATGGTGCAGGTGCCGCTGGTGTCGACCTTCGGCTGCTCCTACGGCACGCGCACCGAGCGCGGCGACCGGATGTTCGCCGCGATGGTCGCCCGGGGGTGCGCGGCGATCCGCGACCTGGGGACGCTCGCGCTAGCGTCGCGGCCATGACACTGCGACGTGGGCTGGCGCTGGGCGGCGGCGGCATCACCGGGATCGCCTGGGAGACCGGCCTGCTCCTCGGGCTCCAGGACCTCGGGGTCGACCTGACGACCGCGGACGCCGTGGTCGGCACGTCGGCCGGGTCGGTCGTCGGCGCGCAGGTCACCACCGGCAACGCGCTGAGCGACCTGTTCGACCACCAGGTCTCACCGCCGAGGCCCGCCCCGCTCGCGCGGATCAGCCCCCTGGTGCTCGCAGGCTTCGCCCGGTCGATGATCCGCGCCCGCGGCGACCTCGAGGCGTTCGGCCGCCACGTCGGTCGGTGGTCGGCGAAGCGGGCCGCGGCCGGCCGGCTGCCGACGCTCGAGGAGCGCTTCGCGGCGATCCGGGACCGACTGCCGGTCCAGGAGTGGGGACCGGGCGGACGGCTGCAGGTGACCGCGGTCGACGTCGGGACCGGTGCCCTGCGGGTCTTCGACGGCACCGACGGCGTCTCCCTGGTGGAGGCGGTGGCCGCGAGCTGCGCCGTTCCGGGCGTCTACCCGCCCGTGCCGATCCAGGGTCGCTCCTACATCGACGGCGGCGCCCGGTCGGGCTCGAACGCCGACCTGCTCACCGGCTGCGACCGGGTCCTCGCCCTCACCCCCGTCGACCGGGCCGTCGGACCGATGCGGACGGCCGGCCAGCTGCTCGGCGACGTGCCCCACCTGGTCGTGTCGCCGGACGCGGACTCGGTGGCCGCCATCGGCAAGAACGTCCTCGACCCCGCCCAGCGGGCCGCCTCCGCGCGCGCCGGCCGCGCCCAGGCGGCCGCCGTGGCTCCGCGGGCCCGCGAGATCTGGGGCTGCTGACCCGACGTCGGAGGCCTCCGGCACCCGCGGGTGCCCGTCCGGCACCTCAGGAGGACGTGGGGCAGGGGTCGGGATTCCTACGTTGCCGGTGTGCCCACGCCCCTCGCCCTCCCCGTCCTGCTCCTGAGCGTCGCGCTCGTGACCATCGGCTGCAGCGACCCGCGCGCGATCACCTCCTTCGCCCCGCCGGCCGCCGAGCACGACACGCACCGGACCTCACGGCTCGACCCCGACCTCCACGACGCCGTGCGAGCCGCGATGCGCGACGCCCGGGCGGACGGCGTCGAGATGCGGATCACCAGCGGCTGGCGCAGCCGGGAGCACCAGCAGCGGCTGCTCGACGAGGCCATCGAGCGGTACGGCGGCCGGGAGGAGGCGCTGCGCCTGGTCGCCACCCCCGACACCTCCGCGCACGTCACCGGCGACGCGGTCGACATCGGGCCGGCCGAGGCCGACCACTGGCTGATCGAGCACGGCGCGGCGTACGGACTCTGCCAGGTCTTCGCCAACGAGATCTGGCACTTCGAGCTGGCGACCGAGCCCGGGGGCACCTGCCCGCCACTGCTGCCGGACGGCAGCTATCGCGGCTGAGCGAGCAGCTCGACGCGGTTGCCGTGGGCGTCGAAGGTGTGGCAGCGCTCGAAGCCCGGGAACGTGTGCCGCTCGGTCCAGTCGACCTCGAAGCCCAGCGCCTGCAGGCGCGCAGCAGTCGCGTCGAGGTCGTCGACTACCAGCGCCGGGTGCGCCTTGCGGGCCGGCGCGAACGGCTCCTCGACGCCGACGTGGACCTCCGCCGCCCCCGCGCGGAACCAGCACCCGCCCCGGCCGGCGAGATCCGCGGGCTTGGCGACCTCGGTCATCTCCAGCCCCTCCGCCCAGAACCGGCGGGCGCCGTCCTCGCCGCCACGCGGACAGGCGACCTGGACGTGGTGGAGCCTCATGCCGCCACCCCCTGGCCGGACCGGGGGGCCTGCGCGACCACGAAGACCCGGCGGAACGGCAGCACGACGCCGTACGCCTGCTCCGGGTAGGCCGCCGCCAACCGTCGCCGCAGCTCCGCCTCGAACGCCGGGCGCAGGTCGTCGGGCAGCGCCTGCAGCGTGGGCCGGGCACCCGTGCCCGAGACCCAGGTGAAGACGGGGTCGGGCCCGGTGAGCACGTGGAGGTAGGTCGTCTCCCAGGCGTCGACGGTGCAGCCGAGACCGGTCAGCGCGTCGAGGTAGACGCCCGGGTCGTGGCTGGAGGGGACGGCCGCGTCGCGAGTGTGCGCGGCGTACGGCTCCTCCGCGGCGAGCTCGGTGCGGATCGTGTGGCTCGGCTCCGCGAAGTTCCCCGGCACCTGGAAGGCCAGCCAGCCGCCCGGCGTCACCTGCTCGACCAGCCGCGGCACGAGCCGGAGGTGGTCGGGCACCCACTGGAGGGTGGCGTTGGAGACCAGGACGTCGACCGGCCCGGTCCACGACCGCAGGTCGCCGACCTCGAAGCGGACCCGGCGGTCGCGCGCCGCCGCGACCATCTCGGGGCTGGAGTCCACCCCGACGACGGTGGCGCCGGGCCAGCGGTCGGCGAGCAGGGAGGTGAGGGTGCCCGGGCCGCAGCCCAGGTCGGCCACGGTGGCCGGCGCCTCGGCGCCGACGCGCGCCAGCAGGTCGACGAAGGGTCGCCCCCGCTCGTCGGCGAAGGCGAGGTACCGGTCGGGGTCCCAGCGGTGTGCCATACGGGCATCGTGCGGTGGATTTATCTTGATGTCAAGATTCTCGACGGATCCGCTACGCTCCCCCCATGCGGGACGAGGTCGACGAGCTGGTCGAGGCGTGGGCGCGCGAGCGTCCGGACCTCGACGTCGCCCCCGTCGAGGTCTTCAGCCGGATCGGGCGGCTCTCGCGCCACCTCGACCTCGCCCGCCGCGACGCGTTCACGGCCGCCCAGGTGGAGTCCTGGGAGTTCGACGTGCTGGCCGCCCTGCGCCGCGCGGGCGCGCCCTACGAGCTCTCTCCCGGACGCCTGCTGCGCGAGACCCTGGTGACCAGCGGGACGATGACCAACCGGGTCGACCGGCTCACCGCCCGCGGCCTCGTGGAGCGCCTGCCCGACCCGCACGACCGCCGCGGTGTGCTGGTGCGCCTCACGCCCGAGGGCAAGGCCACCGTGGACCACGCCTTCGAGCAGCTGCTCGAGGCCGAGCGCACCTTCCTCGCCGGCCTGCCCGACCGCGACCGCGACCGTCTCGCCGGGCTGCTGCGGACGCTGCTCGCCCCGTTCGCGGACGGACCGTGAC
>JAEZKN010000346.1 GCA_023415395.1 Actinomycetes bacterium | reverse complement strand
CCCACGAGGTCCGCATCCGGGCCAAGCAGGACACCTGCACCCCGCTGTGCTTCTTCCGCTACTTCCCCGAGGGCCGAGCCACCCTCACCGCGCTCGGCCCGCTGGCGCGGATCGAGGTGAGTCCCGAGCAGGCGCGCGTCGAGCCCGGAGAGCCCGTGCAGCTCACCACCCGAGGCTTCGACGTCGCCGGCTCTGCGCTCGGCGCGCGCACGGCGCGCTACCGGATCAGTCCCGAGGGCACCTGCTTCGCCCGGGCCTGCGTGACCGACCGCACCGGCGCCGCGACGATCACGGCCGAGATCGACGGCCCCGGCGGCAGCACGCTGAGCGCGACCACCACCGTCCGGTTCGAGCCGGCCCCGCAGCACGACCCCAGCGTCGGGACCTGGGGGACCATCGCGCAGATCCCGGACCCCGGGCCGGTCCGATCCGGTCAGCGGGTCACCTTCCAGGCCGATGTGGCCATCACCCCGTCGTGGCCCTACCCCGGCGCCACGCTGCGGTGGTACGCCGACGGCGAGCGCGCCTCCGCGTGCAGTCCGTCCCCGGCGTACCAGAACGGCTCCGCGCTGACCTATCAGTGCGACATCACCTTCGAGGGTGCCGGTACCCACGCGGTGAGTGCCGTCTACCCGGGCGACTCCATGAACCGCGCGGTCGCGGTCACGCGCCTGGTCCGGATCCCGGGGGAGCGGACGGCGATCCGGCTGCGGCACGACGGCTCGCCGGTGCAGGCCGGCGAGCCGGTCTCCCTGACGGTCGACGCGCTCGAGGCCGACGGCACCACCATGGGCGAGGCGTCGGACGCCACCCTCACGGTCCCCGCCGACGCCGGGTCCTGCACGGGCTCGACCTGCGTCCTGACCCGGACCGGCACGCACACGGTCACGGCGACGGCGGGCACCTTCACCGACACCGTGGACGTGCGCGTGACGCCGGCCTCGGTCGCCCGCCTCGTGGTCTCGCCGCAGGACGCCCGCGTCCGGGCCGGTCGGCCGCAGGCGTTCACCGTCGAGGGCTTCGACCGCTTCGACAACCGCGCCGGCGACCTGACCGGACAGGCGACGTTCGCGCTGGAAGGCGGCTCCTGCGAGCAGGCGACCTGCAGCGCCGACCGGCCGGGTCGCCGCACCGTCACGGCCACGGTGGGCGGGCTGTCGGGGACGGCCACCGTGGACGTGTGGGAGCCGGCGGTCGAACGGCTCGTGGTCACCGGCGCTGCCGAGTCCGTGCGGGCCGGCGAGTCCACGGCCTTCACCGTGCTCGCCTACGCCGCCGACGACGAGCAGCTCGGCGACCGCACCGGGCGGGCGACGTTCACGATCGCCGACGGCGGGACGTGCGAGGGCAACCGCTGCACGTCGACCCGCGCGGGCACCTACGAGGTGACCGCCTCGCTGGCCGGGCGCACCGCTAGCGCCACGCTGCGGGTCGACCCGGGCCCGCTGGCGCGGCTGGAGATCCCGGTCAGGGACTCGAACGCGTCGACGATGGCCGGCGAAGGCGTCAGCTACACCGCGATCGGCTTCGACCGGTTCGGCAACGAGCGCGGCCCGGAGGCGGCGACGTTCACCGTGACCGGCGGTGGCGCCTGCGTCGGCGGCCGGTGCACGGTCGAGCGGGCCGGGACCCACACCGTCACTGCGCGCGTCGGGGACCTCTCGGCCAGCGCCGAGCTGACGGTCTACGCCCTGCAGCCCACGCGGATCGAGATCGCGCCGGCGGCGGTGACCGTGGCCGCCGGTGAGCGCCAGCGGTTCGTCGCCCAGTCCTTCGACCCCTTCGGGAACCCGACCGGCGAGGTCGTCGCGGACTACGACATCAGTGGTGGCGGCTCCTGCTTCATCGACACGTGCGGAGCGGACCGCGCCGGGCGCTACACCGTCACCGCGACGGCCGGGTGGCCGGTGATCGGGCCTGACCCGCGGGCGACCGCCGAGCTGACGGTCACGGCGGGCCCGGTGGCCCGCCTGGAGATCACCCCGCCGACGGCCAGCGTCGCCGCGGGCGAGCAGCAGGCCTACGCCGTCGAGGGGTTCGACGCGTTCGGCAACCGCCTCGACGAGCTGCAGGCGACGTACACGATCTCCGAGGGGAGGTGCGCGCAGTCCCGCTGCTCCAGCGAGACGGCGGGCACGCACACCGTCACCGCCACGGTGGGAGCCGCGCGGGCCACCGCCCGGCTCACGGTCACTCCGGGTCCGGTGGACCGGGTCGAGCTCACGCCCCGCACCGCCACGGTCGGAGCGGGGGACGACCGCGCGTTCGCGATGGAGGGGTTCGACGGCTACGGCAACAGCGTCGGCGCGCTCCCGGCCGAGCTCGCCATCGCTCCCGCGGCGGGCGTCACGGAGCCGAGCGGCGCCCGCTGCGGCGCCCAGGCGTGCCGCGCGAACCGTCCCGGGACCTACGTCGTGACGGCGACGTACGGCGACTGGTCGCTCACGGCCGAGCTCACGGTCGGCGTCGGTCCGGTCGCCCGGATCGAGCTCTCTCCGGAGCGGGCCGAGGTCGAGTCGGGCCGGTTCGTCACCTTCGTCCCGTCCGGCTTCGACCGGGGTGGCAACCCGGTGGACGTCATGCAGGAGGTGTGGCTGCAGGTGGACGGCCAGCCCTGCATGCTCCAGGTCGCGTGCCGGTTCTCGGTCGCCCGCGAGTACGTCGTCGAGGCGGTCTACATCGACCGGGTCCTCGGCAGCGCTCGAATGGTGGTCCGCCCCGGGCCGGTCGCCTCGCTCGCGCTCACGCCCGAGCGCGCCACGGTCGCGGCCGGGGAGGAGCAGACCTTCACGGTCCTGGCTCGCGACAGGGTCGGCAACCTGGTCACCGATCCTGAGGTCGGCTACTCGGTCTCGGGCGGTGGCACCTGCGCAGGCGCGGTGTGCTCCGTGACCCGGGCCGGGTCTCACACGGTCACCGCGACGGTCGGCGACGTGTCGGCGACGGCGGAGCTGTCGGTGGTGCCGGCGGGCCTGGCTGAGCTGGTGGTGACGCCGGCGAGCGCGAGGATCACGGCGGGGGAGAGCTGGGAGTTCTCGGTCGAGGGTGTCGACCGCTTCGGCAACAGCCTGGGTGCGCGGGCGGCGACGTACTCCATGACCGGCGGCTCGTGCGAGGGCGCGGTCTGCACCTCGACGAAGCCGGGGACGCACACGGTGACCGCGACGGTCGGTGACGTGTCGGCGACGTCGGAGCTGACCGTGGTGCCGGCGGCGCTGGCGGAGCTGGTGGTGACGCCGGCGAGCGCGAGGATCACGGCGGGGGAGAGCCGGGAGTTCTCGGTCGAAGGTCTCGACCGGTTCGGCAACAGCCTGGGTGCGCAGACGGCGACGTACTCGATGACCGGCGGCTCGTGCGAGGGCGCGGTCTGCACGTCCACGAAGCCGGGGACGCACACGGTGACGGTGAGCGTGGGCGACGTGACGG
>JAEZKN010000341.1 GCA_023415395.1 Actinomycetes bacterium | reverse complement strand
TCGATACGCTCGCTGGCGCTCGCTACTCGACCGCCGAGGGTGGGCGCGGTCTTTCGTCGGTCGAGCAGGCGTCGCGAGGGGCGGTCCTTCGTCGGTCGAGTAGGCGTCGCGAGGGGCGGTCCTTCGTCGGTCGAGTAGGCGTCGCGAGGGACGAGCGACGGCGTATCGAGACCTACTTCCGCAGCGTGCCGGCGAGGAGCAGCTTCCAGTCGTCGGTGCCCACGACCGCGCTCGCCTCGAGCCCGACCTTGCGCTGCCAGGCCCGCAGGGCCTCGCCGGTCACGGCGTCGAAGACCCCGCTGGCCTTGAGGGGGGTGGCGCGGTCCAGGACCGCGTTCAGCGCACGCTGCACGCGGCGTACCTCCGCGCCGGCGGAGCCGAACTTCAGCACCGGCCGCCGGTCGCCGGTGGCGAGCAGCGAGACCCAGTGCCGCTTGGTCCACTTCTCCGACACCGCGAAGCCACGCTGCTCCTGGTAGGCGTTGGCGGCCGCGATCGTCCGCTTGCCGTAGGTCCCGTCGATCGCGCCGGTGTAGAGCCCGCGCTCCTGCAGCAGGCACTGCAGCGCCTTGACCTTGCCCTTGGGGGGCACCGCGTTCGCGGTCGCCGGAGCGAGGACGGGGTAGCGGCCGTAGGCGACCTTGACGCCGCCGCAGTGCACCGCGGGCTCGGCGAACGAGCCGCGCCCGACGTCGAGGAAGTTGCGGTCGATGTTGATGGTGACGCCGCCCCAGGTCTCGTTGTGGCCGCCCTGGTACTGCTTCACGCGGGCACCGCGCCACCCGTCGCTGCGCAGGTAGGCCGCCTCGGTCTCGACGTTGGCCCGGCCGTCCCAGCGGGCGACCCAGATCATGTCGGGGACCGTGACGTCCTTGCGCTGGTTGACGCGCGCGTCGTCGAGCATCTTGATGCCCGAGCCGGCGCTGGAGTAGACGCCCGAGACGTAGCCGAGCGCGCGGATCTGCACGGTCCAGGTGCTGAGGAAGGCGAGCGCGGACTCGCGGCAGCGGGTGTTGCGCAGGTCGAAGCCCTCGAGGTCGTACCAGAGCGTGCTGCCCGGCGCGATGCCGAGCGCGGCGGCGGCGTCCACGGCCTTCGTCGCCTCGGCGGTGCCCTGGGCCCGGGCCTTCGGGTAGCGCTTGTTCTTGCCGGGCTTCGGGATGATCGTCGGGTCGTCGTCGTAGCGCGGGAAGCGCGGCTGGCAGGAGGCCTGCGGGCCGAGGGTGATCGGCAGGATCCGCCACCCGCGGTTGAGCTGCTTGCGGATCCAGGCCGGCGTGAGGTTGGGCTGGCTGCGGCAGGCCCGGGAGTTGCCGGAGATGTAGATGCCGACCGAGAGGAACGGCGAGCTCTGCAGCCAGGTGTCCATCTGCTGCTGGTTCGGGGCGAGGCACTGGTCGAAGCCGTACCCGGTGAAGTCGCCCGGGGTCACCACGGTGGTCGTCCTCTTGGCCGACTGGGCCGCCGAGGCCCGCAGCTCGAGCGTCGGCGTGACGTCGGCGGAGGAGGGCGCGGGCGCGCCGGCGACGGCGGACCCGACCGCGAGGGCGGCCGCGGCGAGGGCACCGCTCATGAGGGCAGCGACGGTACGGCGGAACATGCGGGACTCCAGGGTGTCGGGGCGGGGGAAGAGCGCCCGGGCCGAGTCACTGTAACCTCAGAAATCACAGCAGTAACAGGCGTTCGCACTAACTACAGACCTGTAATTCGCTGGTCCCGCCGCAAGGTTTCCTCAACCCGGCCCGTCGCCCGCGGCTCGGCCGCACGCTGGGAGGCACGACGATCGCACCTGGGGGGAGACGATCATGAGCGACCAGCACACGCACGGCGAGCAGCGCGAGCACGACGGATGGGGCAGCCGGCCCGTCCTGGGCCAGCTGCCCCACTTCCACGCCGACCCGGCCGCTGGGGTCCCGGCGGTGAGCACCGACGGCCACTGGTGGTGGGACGGCTACGCCTGGACACCCGCGCCCGAGCCGGCCGCGGTCTGAACGTCAGGCCGCCTCGGCGGCGACCACCTCCAGCGTCTCCTCCTCCAACGTGGGGACCGGGCGGGGAGACCGGACGACGAGCGCGGTGACGAGCAGCGCGAGCGCGGCGAAGGTCGCCGAGGTCAGGAGCGCGGCTTCCAGGCCCGGGACGACCTGGCCGGGCACCGCGCCGGCGGCGTACACCGACACGATCACGGCCACGCCGATGGCGCTGCCGAGCTGCTGCGTCGTCTGGAGCAGGCCCGAGGCGGACCCGGCGTGCTCGGGGGCGACCCCGGCCAGCACGACCACGGTCACCGGCATGAAGACCAGCGCGGAGGCGATGCCGGCCATGGTCATCGGACCGAGGACCGCGGCGAGGTAGGTGTCGCCGGTGCCGATCGTGCTCAGCCAGCCGTAGGCCAGCGTCAGGATCCCGGAGCCGAGAAGCATCATCCGGCGGGGGCCGAAGCGGGCGAGCAGCGCCGGGGTGACCCGCGAGGTGGCGAAGATGCCCAGGCTGAACGGCAGGAACGCGACCCCGGCGAGCAGCGGGCCGAAGCCGAGCACGCCCTGGACGTACTGCACGACCAGGAAGAACATCGACAGGTTCGCGCCGATGAGCAGCGTCATCGCGGCGAGCGCCCCGACCCGGTCGCGGTTGCGCACCAGGTCCGGCTGGACCAGCGGGTGCGGGTGGCGGCGTTCGGTGCGCACGAGCAGGGTCAGCAGGGCGGCGCCGACGACGAAGCCGCCGATGGTGCGGACGGAGAGCCAGCCGTGCTCGGGCGTCCCGATCAGGGTCCACACGAGGGCGACCGCGCCCCCGGTGGCGGCGAGGGCGCCGACCACGTCGAAGCGGCCCACGCGTCGGGGGGTCTCCGTGACGAACCGGGGGGCCAGTGCGATCACGGCGAGCCCGATCGGCACGTTGATGAAGAGCGTCCAGCGCCAGGAGCCGACGTCGGTCAGCATGCCGCCGAGGAGGAGGCCGATCGAGGCGCCGCCGGAGGAGACGGCGCCGAAGAGCGCCAGCGCGCGGTGGCGGGCGGCCTCGTCGGGCGCGCTCGTGGTGAGCAGGGCCAGGACGCTCGGCGCCGCGAGCGCGGCCCCGGCTCCTTGGAAGGTGCGGGCGGCGATCAGCTGCCCGGGGGTCTGGGCCAGGCCGCCGAGGGCGGAGCCCACGGTGAAGACGGCCAGGCCGATCTCGAAGACCCGGAGGCGTCCGAAGACGTCCCCGAGGCGGCCGCCGAGGAGCAGCAGGCCGCCGAAGGCCAGGGTGTAGGCGTTGAGCACCCACGAGAGGGACGCCGGGCCGAAGCCCAGGCCGGCGTCGATCTGCGGGAGCGCGACGTTCACGACGGTCGCGTCGAGCACGATCATCAGCTGCGCGACCAGGACGATCGCGATCCCCGCCGCGGCGCGGCCCGCGTTCGGCGGGAGCTCCGTGGGGAGAGGGGTGCGGGTGGTGACGGACATGGGTGGTGGTCCTGTTCTGGCCCGGAGGCCCGAGGTACAGTAGATCCGGAGGATGACTCCGCTTCCACCTGGAACCATACGGAGACTGTCTCCGGTTAGCAACCCTCGCGAGGAGATTTCTGTGCGTGCCGATGCCAAGCGCAACCGCGACCGCATCGTCGAGGTCGCCCGTGAGGTCTTCCGCGAGCAGGGGTACGACGCCTCGCTGGACGAGGTCGCCAAGCGGGCCGGCGTCGGCCCGGGCACGCTCTACCGGCACTTCCCGAAGCGGGAGAACCTGCTCGACGCCGTCATGCAGTCCTGGGTCGACAAGGTCACCGACACGACCGACAAGGCGCTGGCCCACGAGGGCTCGGACCGCGACGTGCTCGTGCACTGGTTCGAGCAGTACGTCGCGCTGATCTCCCAGCACAAGGGCGGCCCGGCCAAGCTGACCTCGGCCATGGGCGACCCCGACTCGCCGATCCGCACGAAGTGCCAGGTGCTCGCCGAGGCGAACGCCCGCGTGCTCGACCGGCTCCGCGAGGACGACGCCCTGCGCGAGGGCGTCGAGCCGCTCCAGGTGTGCCGGCTCATCGGCGGCGTGGCCACGGTCGCGGACAACAGCGATCTCGACGCCTCCGCCGTACGCCCGCTGATCGAGGTCGTCGCGGACGGGCTGCTCAAGTAGTCCGCCTGCGGACGCCGGGCGCGTCGCCGGTAGATTGACGCCGTGCTCGACACCGTCGCCGTCGCCGCTGAAGACCCGAACCGCGAGCAGCCGTGGGCCGACCTCGGCCTCAAGGCCGACGAGTACGGCCGGATCCGCGAGATCCTCGGTCGCCGCCCCACCTCGAGCGAGCTGGCGATGTACTCGGTCATGTGGAGCGAGCACTGCTCCTACAAGAGCTCGAAGGTGCACCTCAAGCAGTTCTCCGAGCTCTCCCAGGAGACCCCGGCCGGCAAGATGCTGGCCGGCATCGGGGAGAACGCCGGCGTCATCGACATCGGCCAGGGCTACGCGGTGACCTTCAAGGTCGAGTCGCACAACCACCCGTCGTACGTCGAGCCCTACCAGGGCGCCGCGACCGGGGTCGGCGGCATCGTCCGCGACATCCTCGCGATGGGGGCGCGGCCGGTGGCCGTGATGGACCCGCTGCGCTTCGGCCCCCTCGACGCCGACGACACCCACCGGGTGCTCCCCGGGATCGTCGCGGGCGTCGGCGGCTACGGCAACTGCCTCGGGCTGCCCAACATCGGCGGCGAGGCCGTCTTCGACGAGACCTACCTCGGCAACCCGCTCGTCAACGCGCTGTGCGTCGGCGTGCTGCGCCACGAGGACCTCCACCTCGCCAAGGCGTCGGGCGTGGGCAACCAGGTGGTGCTCTACGGCGCGCGCACCGGTGGCGACGGCATCGGCGGCGTCAGCGTGCTCGCGAGCGAGACCTTCGACGCCGACGGCCCGGCCAAGCGCCCCAGCGT
>JAEZKN010000186.1 GCA_023415395.1 Actinomycetes bacterium | reverse complement strand
ATGGGGGGCGACCCCGTCGGGGCCCACCGCGCGGCGGGCCCCGACGAGCAGCTGCTACTTCTTGCGCTTGACGCGGACGGGGACCTCGACCGTCGTACCGGTCTTGTTGCCCGTGAGGACCAGCGTCTGCTTGCCTGCCTTGGTCTTGCCCAGCGACGGCTTCACGTTGACCAGCGCGGTGCCGAGCTCGTCGAAGGCCAGCAGCGGGTCGCCGGCCGGGGCGAAGCTGTTGTCGACCGCGAACGAGCCGAGCTTCTTCTTGCCGAGCCGCACGACGATCTTCGAGTCCTGGACGTCCCCGTCGCCGGAGAAGGACCACGAGGAGACGGCGACCCGGAGGCCGCGCGAGCGCGGCTCGACGACGCGGTCGGTGCGCCAGACCAGCCCGACGGCGTGCTGCCGTGCGTCGACGGGGAGCGCCTTGCCGGACGCGAACTCGCCCAGGTACTCGACCATCGCCTGGAGGTCGGTCTGGCCGGTGTCCCGCTTCGCGCCCTCCTTGAAGGCCGCGAAGTTGTCACCACCGCCGGCGAGGAAGGAGTTCGCCGTGACCGTGTAGGTCTTGCCCAGGTCGATCGCCTTGCCGTTCAGCCACATGCCGGAGATGGTCTTGGCAGCGGGGTCGTAGGTGTAGGTGAAGCCCTTCGAGGTCCCTAGCCGCAGGAACGGACGCGACGCGCCCTCCGGCTGCCACTGCTCCTCGAGCACGCTCTTGATCTGCGCCCCGGTGAGCTGGACGTTGACCAGCGTGTTGGCGAACGGCTGGACGTCGGCCGCCTGCTTGTAGGTGACCGCCGCCGGGTAGCCGGCCTCGGCCTTGCCGACCATGTCGGCGCGGAGGCCGCCGGGGTTCATGAAGCCGAGGTCGCCGCCGGCGGCCCAGCGCTGGGCCTCGGCGCCCAGGTTGCCGAGGGTCGACTCTCCGCCGCGGTTCTCCTCGGCGCCCGAGCCGTCGGCCTTCGGGCGCGAGGCACGCGTGAAGGCACCCTCGATCGTGCCGAGCTCGACCGCGCCCGGAGCCGCCGCGTCGTCCTTGGCCTGGTCGACGATCGCCTGCACGGCCGCGTCGGCCGGGTACGTGCCGGTCGCGATGTTCAGGTTCTCGTTCGTCGCGGCCAGCACGTCGCCCGTGTCGGGGTCGACGCTGAAGCTCATCTTGTTCAGGAAGTTGCCGTACTGGCCCGCGGAGACGACGAGCCGCTCCTTGACCGGGCGGTCGGCCCAGGCCGCGACCGGGAACGAGCAGCTGTAGTTGAGGTGGGTGTGGCCCGAGACGATCGCGTCGACGTCGCCGCTCACCCCGGTGATGATCGAGCCGAAGTCCGAGGTCGGGTCGTCGTCCATGGCGGCGCAGTCGGTGCCGGGCGCGCCCTCGTGGACCAGGAGCACGACGAGGTCGGCGCCGTCGGCACGCAGCTCGGCGGCCTCCTCGTTGGTGGCGGCCACGATGTCGGTGACCTCGAGGCCCGCGATGCGGGTCGGCGGAACCAGGCTCGGCAGGTCCTCGGTCACCGCCCCGACGAAGCCGACGGTGACGCCGCCGACGTCCGTGGTCCACGACGGAGCGATCTCGTCCGCGTCGCCCGGCTCGTCGATGTTGGCTGCGACGTAGGCCCACTCGGCGCCGCCCTCGGGGTTGGTCGTGGCGTCGTACGGCGCCATCACCCGGTCGACGAGGTCGTCGTAGCCCTGGTCGAGCTCGTGGTTGCCCACGGCCGAGACGTCGAGGTCCATCTCGTTGAAGACGTCGATGGTCGGCTTGTCGTTCTGGATGAACGACTCGAAGGTGGTCGCCCCGATGAGGTCGCCGGCCGCGGCGAAGATCGTGTTCGGGTTGTCGGCGCGGAACTGCTCGACGGCCCCGGCGTACTTGGCCGCGCCCGGGATGTCGGTGCCGGGCAGGAGGCGGCCGTGGAAGTCGTTGGTCCCGATGATCTGGACGTCGACGGGGTCCGCGGCCTGGGCCGGCGAGCTGATCAGCGTGGCGGACGTCGCGACGACCGCGAGCCCGGAGCTGGCGGCAAGGACACGCATGCCCCTGCGCGCCCGAGAAGTGGGGGGCACTGTTGACGACCTTTCGGCTGAACGAGTTACGGTCCGCAAACCTAAACCCGCCAGGGCGTCTCCAGGCAAGCGCTTCCGTGAACCAGACGTAACGGATTGATGACGTCCGTCGCCGGTCCCGGCCTCAGGAGGAGCGCAGGCTCGCGCGCTGCTTCCAGACGCCGCGGTAGAACTCCCACCCCGACCACAGCGTCAGCGCGACGGCGACGGCCAGGCACGCCTGGGCGGCGTAGAAGACGACGTCGCCCGGCACCTCCATCCAGCCCGGCAGGTCGGGGTCGCGCAGCGGCAGGCAGAGCGTGCCGAGGGCGATGGCCTGGAAGGTCGTCTTGAGCTTGCCGAGGTCGGCCGCGGCGATGACGACCTTCTTGAGTACCGAGAGCCGCAGCAGCGTCACTCTCCACTCGCGCAGCAGCACGACGATCGTCACCCACCACCAGACGTCGCCCACGACCGAGAGGCCGATGAACGCCATGCCGGTGACCGCCTTGTCGGCGATCGGGTCGGCGATCTTGCCGAAGTTCGTCACCAGGTTGTGCTTGCGCGCGAGGTCACCGTCGATCTTGTCGGTGACCATCGCCGCGATGAAGATGACGAAGGCCACGCACCGCCACGTGATCGAGTCGCCGCCGTCGACCAGCAGCGCCCATCCGAAGAACGGGACGGCCAGGATGCGCAGCGTGGTGAGGACGTTGGGGACGTTCCAGTTGCTGGGCTGGGTCTCGGTCGTCTCCGTCATCACAGCCCCCGAGCGTAGAGGTCGACGCCCTCGGAGCCGACGACCTCGGCGCGGACGAGATCGCCCACCTGGGCGTCGCTGTCCAGGAGGTACGTCGACCCGTCCACCTCGGGGCCCTGGTGGGCGCCGCGGCCCTCGACGCTCCGGTCGGCCTCGACCCGCTCGACGAGCACCTCGACGGTCTCGCCGATGCGCTCGGCCGCGCGCTGGGAGGTGAGCTCCTCGACCAGCGCGCTGACGTGCTCCGCACGCGCCCGGACCTCGTCCTCGTCGAGCTTGTCGTCGTACGTCGCCGCCTCGGTGCCGTCCTCGTCGGAGTAGCCGAACACGCCGGTGACGTCGAGGCGGGCCGCGACGAGGAAGTCGCACAGCGTCTCGAGGTCCTCCTCGGTCTCGCCCGGGAAGCCCACGATGACGTTGCAGCGCACGCCCGCCTCGGGCGCGAGGCCGCGGACCCGGTCGAGCAGGGCCAGGAAGCTCTCCGGGTCGCCGAAGCGGCGCATCCGGCGCAGCACGGCGGCGCTCGCGTGCTGGAACGACAGGTCGAAGTACGGCGTCACGCCCGGCGTCGTCGCGATCGCCTCGATCAGGCCCGGCCGGGTCTCGGCGGGCTGGAGGTAGGAGACCCGCACGCGGGCGACGCCCTCGACGGCGGTGAGCTCGGGCAGGAGTGTCTCCAGCAGCCGCAGGTCGCCGAGGTCCTTGCCGTAGGAGGTGGAGTTCTCGCTGACGAGGAACAGCTCGCGGACGCCCTGCTCCCCCAGCCAGCGCGCCTCCTGGAGGACGTCGGAGGGCCGGCGGCTGACGAACGAGCCGCGGAAGGACGGGATCGCGCAGAACGAGCAGCGCCGGTCGCAGCCGCTGGCCAGCTTGAGCGAGGCCGTCGGGCCGGAGTCGAGGCGCCGGCGGACCGACGCCGGTCCGGACGCGTGCCCGGGCACCGGCGCGGTGGACAGCGAGCGCTCGACCGGCGTGATCGGGAGCAGCAGCCGCCGGTCCTGCGGGGTGTGGGCCTCGTGGGTCTCCCCCGCGACGATCGAGCGCAGCCGCGCGGCGATGTCGGGATAGTCGTCGAACCCGAGCACCGCGTCGGCCTCGGGCAGCGAGTCGGCGAGTTCCCTGCCGTAGCGCTCGGCCATGCAGCCGACGGCCACGACGGCCTGGGTGCGACCCGCGGCCTTGAGGTCGGCGGCCTCGAGGAGGGTGTCGACCGAGTCCTTCTTGGCGGACTCGACGAAGCCGCAGGTGTTGACGACGACGGTGTCGGCGTCCTCCGGGGCGTCGACGAGGCGGAAGCCGCCGGCCTCGAGCCGTCCGGCGAGCTCCTCGGAGTCCACCTCGTTGCGGGCGCACCCGAGGGTCACCATCGCCACCGAGAGCAGGTCTTGCGCGCTGTTCGTCATGACCGGGCCAGTATCGCAACCGGCCCGGTCGAGGGCCTATTCGGCGGCGGCGAAGGTGTTCTGCGCGGGCTGCCCGAGCGCGCCCAGCGCGCCCCGGTCCTGGCCGTCGACGGTGACCTTGAGGCCGCCGTCGGAGGACTGGATGCGGACCGGCGGGGCGGCCTTGACCGTCTGGCTGTCGCCGAAGGCCAGGTCGCCGTTGAAGACGATCTGGCCCGCGCCGTCGCGCACCACCACGTGGGCACCCCCCGCACCGGCGTCGAGCACCACCGGGACCGGCGGACCGAGCTTGGTCGCGCTGGACGGGGAGCCGTTGAGGACCGGCTTGGAGTGCAGCTCGATCGGGCTGTCCATGATCAGCCGGGCGATCGACCAGGCCAGCACGATCGCCATGACGGCCGCCACCAGGACCGACCAGTTCGGGCCGCCGCGGGTGCTGCGGATCGGGCCGCCCTCGCCGGTGGCGAGCTCGGCCTCGAACACGCGCCGCGCGTCGATGGGGGCGTCGGCGTACCGCTCGTCGTACGCCGCCAGCAGCGGCGCCGCGTCGACGCCGAGGACCCGCGCCAGCGTGCGCAGGTGGCCGCGGGCGTAGAAGTCGCCACCGCAGGGCGTGAAGTCGTCGACCTCGATCGACTCGATCACGTGCGGACGGATGCGGGTGCGGTCGGCCAGTTGGTCGACCGAGAGCGCGAGGCGGGTGCGGGCCGCGGCCAGCTCCGGACCGATGACCGGGTCCACGGCCGGGGCCGGGGTGAGGTCGTCGATGACCAGCGGCTCGACCGGGTGACCCTCGCGGGCGATCGGGCTGACCCGGCCGCCCCAGACGACGGTCTTCTCCAGCACCGGTCCCTCGAGCACGGGCTCCTCGACCAGGTCGACGCTGCCGGGACGGCGCAGCTCGCGCGCCTCGGGCAGCTCCACCCGGGCGACGTGCTCGTCCTCCAGCGGGTCGCGCTTGAGCGCCGCGGCCCCCTCGAAGCGCACCTCGGAGCGCACGCCGACGACGGTGTCGCGCAGCGGCAGCGGGGTCGCGCTGGCGACCATCGGGGGCAGTGAGACGGTCGGCTCGGCGGCGAGGGGCGCCGC
>JAEZKN010000237.1 GCA_023415395.1 Actinomycetes bacterium | reverse complement strand
GGCCGGTAACCATCGGGCCCCGCCCCTTCGTCGTTGCTCGGGGTCGTGCTCGGGGCGACTGCGGGCTGCGGCGACCCGGGAGGAGGGAGCGGTCTCAGCGGGAGCCGAAGCCGTCCGCGGCCACCTTGGCCAGCACGTCGGGGGACTCGGCGGCGCGGGCGTCGGAGCGGAAGCCCGGCTTGACCACCGCGGTGGTGACCTGGCGCAGCAGGCCGAGGTAGCGGTCGGAGTGCTCGGCGGGGACGGCGAGGAGGAAGACCAGGTCGACCTCGTGGCCGCCCTCGGTGATCGGGGCCGGCAGGGAGGCGATCGCGACCGACGGGGCCGTGACGCCTGCCGAGCGGGCGTGGGGGAGGGCGACGCCGCCGGGCAGGGCGGTGGAGCCCTGGGCCTCGCGGGCCAGGACGTCGGCGACGAACGTGTCGGTGTCGGTGAGGCGACCGGCCCCGGCGAGCCGGGCGGCGAGGGCGCGGACGCAGTCCTCGAGGCTGCTGCCGAGGTCCTGCTGCACCGAGACGAGGTCGGCGTCGACGAGCTGGTCAGCCATGCGAGCAGTCTTCCATGTGCGGGTCCACGCGCGGCCCTACGGGGACGGGGCCCGGTCGAGCTCGAACCACACGCACTTGCCCTCCTCGAGCCGGGCGGTGCCCCAGCGGGAGGAGAGGGCCTCCACGAGCAGCAGGCCGCGCCCGCGCTCCGCGTCGATGGCCGCGAGGGCGGCGGTGGGGAGGCGCGGGTCGGAGTCGGCGACGCAGACCCGCAGCCGGGTGTCGTCGAGGTCGACCTCGAGGACAGCGGTGCCGCCGCCGTGCTCGACCGCGTTGCTGACCAGCTCGGTGACCAGCAGCACGGCGGTCTCGACCGCCTGGGGGCCCAGCGGGGCACCTGGCGCAGTGGCGCAGAGGTCGCGGACGACGGCGCGCGCCGAGCGCGTCGCGGTCGCGTCCGCCGGCACGGTGAGGGTGGTGCTCAGCGGGTGGTGCTCCATCCGTGTCACCCCCTTTGTTGGCCTTTCAACCGTCTACCCCACCGACCGGGTGAGGAAACGGGAACCGGGAAATGATTACGATGTTGCGGTGGACGACACTCCTTACGCCTCCTCCTACGACGCCGAGGCCGGTCTGCTGAGCGTGACCGGCTCGGTCGACGAGCTCTCCGGTCCCACCTTCCGCACCGACCTGGAGAAGGCGTCCGACCACTTCGCCCGCGACGTGACGGTGGACCTCACCGGGGTCGACTTCTTCCCCAGCCTCGCGGTGGGCGTCCTGGCCGTCGCCCTGAAGAACGCGCGCAACGCCGGCCACGCCCTCGACGTCGTGGCCGCGCCCGGCTCGATCGTCGCCCGCGTCCTCACCGTCTCTGCACTGCCCTTCCGCGAGCAGCAGTGACGGTCGGGGGGTCGGCCCACACGCCGTCGTACGGCGAGGTCGACCTCACGACGTGTGACCGCGAGCCGATCCACATCCCGGGGGCCATCCAGCCGCACGGCGTGCTGCTGGCCCTCGACGAGGACCTGCGGGTCCGCACCGTCTCGGTCAACTGCGCCGACCTGATCGGCGTGGCCCCCGAGGACGCCGTCGGCCGGCACCTGGCCGAGCTGGTCGGCCCCGAGCTGGTCGCCAAGGTGATCGAGCGGGACGCGACCGGCGTGCCCGGCCCGCCGATGGAGGTGGGCCGGACCGACATGGACGTCCGCGTCCACCGCTCGGGCGACCGGATGGTCGTCGAGCTCGAGACGCTCACCAGCAGCGACCGGACCGCGCTGACCTACCAGACCGCGCGCGGCGCGATGACCCGGCTGGGCGGCGCCCGCACCGTCTCGGAGCTGGCCACCAACCTCGCGCGCGAGGTCCAGGCCCTCACCGCGTTCGACCGGGTGATGGTCTACCGCTTCGACGCGGACTGGAACGGCGAGGTGATCGCCGAGGAGCGCCGCGAGGACCTCAACCCCTTCCTCGGCCTGCACTACCCCGCCACCGACATCCCGGCGCAGGCGCGGCGGCTCTACACCGTCAACTGGATCCGGCTGATCGCCGACATCGGCTACACCCCGGTGCCGTTGCACCCGGTCTTCGACCCCGAGAGCGGCCAGCCGCTCGACCTGTCGTTCTCGACCCTGCGCAGCGTCTCCCCGATCCACGTCGAGTACCTCTCCAACATGGGCGTGACCGCCTCGATGTCGGTCTCGCTGGTCGTCGACGGCAAGCTCTGGGGCCTGGTGGCCTGCCACCACTACTCCGGGCCGCATCGGCCCAGCCAGGACGCCCGCGCGGCCGCGGAGTTCCTCGGCCAGGTGGCCTCGCAGGTCGTCGTCGAGCGGGAGCGGTCGGAGGCGCGGGAGGCGGCGCTGTCGACCCAGGCGGCGGTCACCGGGGTGATGGCGCGGGTCTCGGCCACGACCGGGTCGCCGCTGGCGGCGCTCATGGACGACCCCGAGCTGCTCCCGCTCCTCGACGCGCAGGGGGTCGCCCTCAGCTACGACGGCGTGCTCACCACCCGCGGTGCCGTCCCGGATCCGGCGACGATGGACCGGCTCGCCGCCGCGCTGGAGTCGCCGCTGAGCTACGCCACCTCCACCGACCACGTCGCCGCGGTCGTCCCGGACCTGGGCGAGGTGCCGGAGGCGGCCGGTGCGTTGCGCATCGGCAGCGCGCCCGACCGGTGGATGCTCTTCTTCCGCCAGGAGCAGGAGCGGTACGTCGACTGGGGCGGTGACCCGACCAACAAGCTGCTCGCGGCGACCGAGGGGCCCGAGGTCCGCCTCAGCCCGCGCAAGTCGTTCGAGAAGTGGCGCCAGGTGGTCCGGGGCCGCAGCCTGCCGTGGGCGTCGTGGCAGGTCGAGGCGGCCGACACCCTCGGCAAGCACATGATCGGACTGCTGCTCAGCCGCTCGCGCGAGCAGATCGCGATGGCCGAGTCGCTCCAGCGCAGCGTGGTGATGGACGTCGCGCCGACCTTCGCGGGGGTGGAGATCGCCGCCCGCTACCAGCCCGCCACGACCTACCAGCTCGGCGGCGACTGGTGGGACGCGATCGAGCTGCCGGAGGGCCGGATCGCGCTGGCCGTGGGCGACGTCGCCGGGCACGGCGTCTCGGCGGCGTCGGCGATGACCCAGCTGCGGATCGCGCTGCGGGCCTACCTCTTCGAGGGCCACGACCCGGGCCTGTGCCTGGACCGCCTCGACCTCCTCATGGACGGGCTGCTCGACCAGCGGGTCGCGACGGCCGTCGCCGCCGTGCTCGACCCGGCCACCGGCGTGTGCCGCATCGCGAGCGCCGGCCACCCGGCGCCCCTCGTCGTCAGCGACGGGGCGGCGGTCGACGCCCCGGTCGTCCCTCGCCCCCTGCT
>JAEZKN010000234.1 GCA_023415395.1 Actinomycetes bacterium | reverse complement strand
CCCCGGGACCGCGCGCTCGGACGCCCGGTCGAGCTCCGCGGTCGCGGTGCCCGGGTCCTCGGGGACGGCGCCGGCGACCGGCAGGAGGGGTGCGTCTCCGAAGATGCGGCACCCGGCGCCCGACACGTGGGTGGGGGAGAACCCGCGCACGTCCGTCGCCGTGGCGTCGTACCCGGACGCGGCGTCGCCGGTCGTGTCCGGACCGAGCTGCACCATGCCGAAGGGCACGGTCGCCGCCGGGGTGGTGTTGCCGCTGAACCACGGCCGGTGCCCGCCCGTGCCGACGAAGGGGTCGGCGGTCTCCGCGGCCGCGGGCGCCGCCAGGCCCACGATCCCCGCGCACACGAGGGCGAGGAGGGCCGGGCGCACCGCCCGATCGTAGGCGCGGCCGATCCGGATCGCGAGACCGCGTGACCGGCCCGAGACGGTCGTGGCACGATGGGTCCGTGCAGCACCGGCAGATCATCATTTCCTAGCGCGTCGAGCCCCCGCCCGACGCGCTGCCTCTCGTACCCCGAGAGGCTTTTTTGTTGCCTCGATCCGACCAGCACGCCAGCCCAGCAAGCCAGACCAGCGAGAGAGAACCCGATGGACCTCCACGGCGCGTTCCACGTCTACGACACCACCCTGCGCGACGGCGCGCAGCAGGAGGGTCTCAACCTCTCCGTCGCCGACAAGCTGTCCATCGCGCGGCAGCTCGACGGCCTCGGCGTCGGCTACATCGAGGGTGGCTGGCCGGGGGCGAACCCCAAGGACACCGAGTTCTTCCGCCGGGCCGCCCAGGAGCTCGACCTCAAGCACGCCAAGCTGGCGGCGTTCGGCGCCACCCGCCGCGCGGGCGTCAAGGCCGCCGACGACCCGCTGGTCGCGGCGCTGCGCGAGAGCGGCGCCCCGGTGGTCACCCTGGTGGCGAAGTCGCACGACCGCCACGTCGAGCTCGCGCTGCGCACCACGCTGGAGGAGAACCTCGCGATGATCCGCGACACGGTCTCCCACCTGCGTGCCGAGGGCCAGGAGGTCTTCCTCGACGCCGAGCACTTCTTCAACGGCTATCGCGACAACCGCGACTACGCGCTCGAGGTGCTGCGCACGGCGTACGACGCGGGCGCCTCGGTGATCGCGCTGTGCGACACCAACGGGGGCATGCTGCCGGGCTGGGTCGCCGACACCGTGCACGACGTCATCGAGTCCACCGGTGTGCGGGTCGGCATCCACGCCCACAACGACACCGGCTGCGCGATCGCCAACTCCCTGGCCGCCGTCGACGCCGGCGCCACCCACGTGCAGGGCTGCATCAACGGCTACGGCGAGCGGACGGGCAACGCCGACCTGGTCGCGGTCGTCGCCAACCTCGAGCTCAAGCTGGAGCAGCAGGTGCTGCCGCAGGGCCTGCTCGCCGAGGCCACCCGCATCGCCCACGCCGTCGCCGAGGTCACCAACTTCCCGCCGGCGTCGCGCCAGCCCTACGTCGGCAGCTCGGCCTTCGCGCACAAGGCGGGCCTGCACGCCAGCGCGATCAAGGTCGACCCCAACCTCTACCAGCACCTCGATCCCGAGCTGGTCGGCAACGACATGCGGCTGCTGGTCTCGGACATGGCCGGCCGCGCGTCGATCGAGCTCAAGGGCCGCGAGCTCGGCTTCGACCTCTCCGGCGACCGCGAGCTGGTCACCCGGATCACCGACCGGGTCAAGGCGCTGGAGAACAAGGGCTACACCTTCGAGGCGGCCGACGCGTCCTTCGAGCTGCTGCTCGTCGAGGAGGTCGAGGGCCAGCGGCCGTCGTACTTCGAGGTGGAGTCGTGGCGCGTGATCACCGAGACCATGCCCTCGGCCGAGGCGGTCTCGGAGGCGACGGTCAAGCTGCGCGCCGGCGGGGTCCGCTACGTCGTCACCGGCGAGGGCAACGGCCCGGTCAACGCGCTCGACCACGCGCTGCGCGAGGCGATCACGCAGGCCTACCCCGAGGTCGCCAAGTTCGAGCTCATCGACTACAAGGTCCGCATCCTCGACCAGGGCCACGGCACCGACGCGATCACCAGGGTGCTCATCGAGACCACCGACGGCGAGTCGACGTGGGTGACCGTGGGCGTCGGCGCCAACGTGATCGAGGCGTCCTGGGGCGCCCTCGTGGACGGCGTCACCTTCGGCCTGCGCCGGCACGAGGTCTGAGCCCGGGCCGGGCGGACGCACCGCTCCCGAGCACGTCGACGCGGCGGGCTCCGGCGTGACGCTCCGGTCGGCGTAGCACCAGGGCTCGCGCTACCCGTCGCCCACGTCGCCGCGGCCGACGATCCGGCGGGCGAGGTCGACCCAGCCGTCGTAGACGCGCTCGAACGGGAAGTCCTCGACCGGGACCCGCCCGTCGAGTGGGAGCTCGAGCGGTGCGAGGAGCGCCGTGGCCAGGATCGCGACGTCGCCGCCCACGCCGAGCTGGCGCAGGAGGTGGCGCACGTGGGTCACGGTGAACGCGTAGGCGCCGCCGGCCCGGCCGGCGTCCCGCCCGGCCTCGCGGATCAGCTCGACGTGGAGCAGCGTCGACTCCAGGCGGCTCCGGCCGAAGGCCAGCAGCCGGTCCCACGGGTCGGCGCCCGGGCCCAACGGGGGCGGGCCGGACATCACCGCGCTCTGCCACTCGGCCTCGGAGTGGTCGAGCACCGCGACCATCAGGCCCTCGCGCGACTGGTAGCGGCGGAAGACCGTCCCCTTCCCGACCCCGGCGGCGGCCGCCACGGCCTCCATCGTGACGGCCCGCGGTCCGTGCTCGTCGACCAGCGCCTTGGCGGCGTCCAGCAGCCGCTCGCGGTTGCGTGCGGCGTCGCGGCGTTCGGCCGGGGGAGCGTCCACGAGGGGCAGCAGGCGGGGTTCCGACATCTCCCGCTCACCCTAGTGAGCAGCCCCATGCACCGCTCGGGAATAGAAAACGGACCGCGGTCCGTTTAGCCTCGCATGACCGACACCAGCATCGCCGTCCTGGTCGGAAGCCTCCGCTCCGACTCCGTGAACCGCCGCCTCGCCGAGCTGCTCGCCGAGCGCGCCCCCGAGGGTGTCCGCGTCGACATCGTCGACGGCCTGGCCGACATCCCCTTCTACAACGAGGACATCGACAACCCCAGCGACCTCCCGGCCTCCGCCGCCGCGCTGCGCGAGCGGGTCGGCGCCGCCGACCGCGTCCTCGCGGTCACCCCCGAGTACAACGGCACCATGCCGGCCGTGCTCAACAACGCCATCGACTGGCTCTCCCGGCCCTACGGCGCCGGTGCGCTGGTCGGCAAGCCGTTCGGCGTGGTCGGTGCGACCCCGACGCCCTACGGCGGCAAGTGGGCGCACGCGGACGCCGCGCGCTCGGCCGGCATCGCCGGTGCCGTCGTCGTCGAGGACGTCACCGTCTCGCAGTCCTCGGTCGAGGTCGACGTGCTCTCCGACCCCGAGGTGCTCGACCGGCTCTCGAACGCGGTGCGCACGCTCGTCGAGTACGACGCGGCGACCGCGGCTGCCTGACGCGACTGCCGCTACGGTCGGGACGTGGCCGAACTCCATGACCTGACCGCGCTGGAGCAGGGCGAGCTCGTGCGCCGGGGCGAGGTGTCGCCCCTCGAGCTCACCGATCACTACCTCGAACGCGCCGACCGCCTCGACACGGTCGGCGCGTTCGTCACGCTCACCCCCGACCGGGCCCGGGACCGGGCCACGCAGCTCACCGCGGAGCTCGCGCTCTCCGGCGCCGGGGAGTCGCCGCTCTGGGGCGTCCCGACCGCGATCAAGGACCTCAACCTGACCGCGGGCGTGCGGACGACCTTCGGGTCGGCCGCCTTCGCCGACTTCGTGCCCGACGTCTCCGACGGCGTCACGCTCGCGCTCGAGGACACCGGGATGGTGAGCCTCGGCAAGACGAGCACGCCCGAGTTCGGCTCGCCCTGCTACACCGAGCCGGACGTCGCGCCGCCGGCGGTGACTCCGTGGGACCACACCCGCACGGCCGGGGGGTCGTCCGGGGGAGCGGCGGCCGCGGTCGCCGCCGGTCTGGTGCCGCTCGCCCAGGGCTCGGACGGCGGCGGCTCGATCCGGATCCCGGCCTCGTGCTGCGGCCTGGTCGGCCTCAAGCCGACGCGCGGGCGGATCAGTGGTCACCCCCTCTACGGCGACCCGGTCGGTCTGGCGACGGCCGGGCCGATCGGCCGGACCGTGCGCGACGCGGCGGCGATGCTCGATGCCCTCGCCGGTCGTCAGCCGGGAGACCCTGCCTGGGCGCCACCACCTTCGGAGACCTTCGTGTCCTCCTGCGACCGCGACCCGGGGCGGCTCCGGGTCGCTCGCTTCATCGCACCACTGATCACCGACACCCCGGTCGACCCCGCTTGCACACAGGCGTGGGAGGACGCCTCCCGGCTCCTGGAGTCGCTCGGCCACGAGGTCGTCGACGTCGCGCCCCCGCTGCCCCCGGAGGCCGTGCCGGTGTTCGAGACCTGCTGGGCGGTGCTGACCGCGCTGTCCGTCGTACCTGCGGAGCGCGAGCACCTGCTGCGCCCGTTGACGCGCTGGCTCTCGGCGAAGGGCCGGGCCGTGAGCGGCCCGGAGTTCGGGCTGGCGATCGGCGCGATGCGGCGGTTCGCCGCCGGCGCCCTCACCGCCCTCGCGCCCTACGACGCGGTGCTGACCCCCACGCTGGCGACCCCGCCCCTGCCGGTCGGCGCCCTGCGCGACGACGAGCACCCCGAGCGTGACTTCGAGGCCCAGAAGGCCTTCACGCCCTGGACGTCGGCGTGGAACGTGACCGGGATGCCGGCGGTCTCCCTGCCGCTGCACTGGACCGCCGACGGCCTGCCGGTCGGCGTGATGCTGGCCGCGCGCCCGGCCGAGGAGGCCCTGCTGCTCGCGCTGTCCGCCCAGGTCGAGTCCGCGGCGCCGTGGGCCGACCGGAGGCCGCCCGGATGGTGACGCACACCGCCGGCCTGAGGACCGTCGAGCTCTCCGAGATCCGTGCCCTGTGCGACCTCGCGTTCGACGACTACGACGACACCACCTGGCAGCAGGCTCTCGGCGGCATGCACGCGCTGGTGCGCGACGACGCCGGGACGCTGGTCGCCCACGGCTCACTCGTGCTGCGCCGGATGCGGGTCGGTGACCGGTGGCTGCGCTGCGGCTGGGTGGAGTCCGTGGTGGTGCATCCCGAGCACCGCAAGCAGGGCCACGGGCACGCGGCCATGGCGTCACTCGAGGCGCTGGCGCCCGGCTACGACCTGCTCGGCCTCTGCTCGTCCGACGACGGCCGGGTCCTCTACGAGGCGCGCGGGTGGACGCGCTGGCGCGGGCCGGCGTCGGCACTGACGCCCGACGGCATCCGGCCGACGCCGGACGAGGACAGCATCTACGTCCTCGCGGGCGGGGGGCTCGACCCGTCGGGGCCGATCGTCTGTGACTGGCGGGAGGGCGACCTCTGGTGACACCGTGGACGGCATGAGTCGTCCCGTGGTCCTCGTCGTCGGTGCCGGCCCCGGCGTGAGCGGCTCGGTCGCCCGCCGCTTCGCGCGCGAGGGGTACGACGTCGCGTTGCTCGGCATCGACGAGGACCGGCTGCGCGCGCTGGCCGGTGAGCTCACCGCGCTCGGCGTGGAGGTCGGCCACGCCGTCGCCGACGTGACGAACGCGGCGGAGACGTCGGCGGCGATCCGGCGCTTCGGCGACCACGCCGGGCGGATCGACGTGCTGCACTTCAACCCCAGCGCCTACCGGCCGAAGGACCCGCTCACCCTGACCGTGCCGGAGCTGCTCGAGGACGTGACGCTCGGCGTCGGCGCGCTGCTGACGGCGATGCAGGCGGCGCGCCCCTACATGTCGTCCGGTGGGCGGGTCACCGCGACCGGCAGCATGGCTGCCGACCGGCCGTCGCACGCGGCGGCGTCCCTCGGCGTCCAGAAGGCCGGCCTGCGCAACCTCGTGCACAGCCTCGACGCCACGCTCGAGCCGGCCGGCATCCGGGCGGTGTCGGTGACCGTCCGCGGGGTGCTGGGCACCGAGGGCGCGTTCACCCCCGACCGGGTCGCCGAGGCGATCTGGGACGCCGCCCACCAGGACGAGGCCGAGTGGCGCAGCGAGATCGCCTACTCCGGCTGACCGGGCCTCGCGTCAGTCGTCGCCGATCCCGCGCGCGTGCAGGGCGTCGCCGGTCTCGTGCGCGCGGGCGACGACCCGGACGACGAACGGGGTGAGGAAGGCGCGGGGGTGCCGGACGCCCCGGGCGCGGGCGGCGTCGCGGGTCTCGAGGGCCAGGGCGATGGTGCCGGGCAGAGCCTGGATCGCCAGGCCGAAGGCCAGCGCCACCCGCTCGGGCTTCACGCCGACACGGCGCAGCGGGGAGATCCAGCGGATGAACGCGTCGAGCATGGCGTTGACCGGGGTGGTCGCGGTGACGACGACCGCCGCCAGCGACAGGGTGACCAGGTCGACGAAGGTCTCGATCGCCTTGTCGCGGCCGTACCACCACCACTGCATCGCGCCGACGAACGCCGCGATGAGGAGCACGCCGCGAGCGGCCCGGGCGAGCGTGCCGAGGCGGACACGGGCGACCAGGGCGACCACCAGGGCGATCGCGAGGAACACCCAGGAGGCGGGCATGCTCCGCACCAGCACGATGGAGAGGCTGAGCACGACCAGGCCGGCCAGCTTCACGCCGACCGGCAGCCGGTGCAGCAGGGACGTGCCCGGCTGGTAGACGCCGACGATCCCGGCGGCGCTGCTCACGACGCCACGGACGCGAGGTAGTCGTCGACGGCGGCGTCCGCCGGACCGTCGTACCGGACGCGTGCGTCCTCGACCACGATCACCCGGTCGCACCGGCGGGCCAGGTCGAGGTCGTGGGTGACGAGCACCAGCTGCTGCTCGAGGGCGAAGAGCAGGTCTCCGACACGCCGCGTGTTGGCGAGGTCGAGCAAGGTCGTCGGCTCGTCGGCCACCAGCACCGCCGGCTCGACGGCGAGCACGCCGGCGAGGGCGAGCAGCTGCTTCTGGCCGCCCGAGAGCGCGTGGACGCTGACGTCGGCGTGGGCGCCGAGCCCGAAGCGCTCGAGCACGCCGAGTGCGCGCTCGTGCCGGCGGGCGGCGTCCTTCTCGTGCCGCCGCAGGGAGAGCTCGACGTCCTCGACGCAGGTCGGCATCACCAGCTGGGCGGCCGGATCGGTGAACGCGAAGCCGACCCGCCGGCGGACCGCCGCGCCGTCGCGCCCGACGTCGAGACCGTCGACCTGCACCCGGCCGGTCGTGGGCACGACCAGGCCGTTGACCATCCGGGCCAGCGTGGACTTGCCCGAGCCGTTGGCGCCGATGACGCCCACACGCTGCTCGGTGAGCTCCAGCGTGGTCGGCTCCAGGACGACCCGGGTGCCGCCGGCCACGGGGACGCTGACGCCGGCGGCCTCGAAGGTGATGGTGGGCAACGCCGTCAGTCGCGTGCCAGCAGCTGCGGGAACGCCCGGTGCACCTCGGACGCCACCAGCGCGACGAGCGTGGTCTTGAGCAGGTCGCCGATCCAGAACGGGGTGTCGTAGAGGAACGCCTGGTGCCAGCTGACGTCGAGGTAGAGCTTCATGCCGAGGATGCCGAGGGGGTGGATGACCAGGACGCTGCCGACCAGCGAGCAGAGGAAGACCCAGATCGCGCGGGTGCGGCGCTCCCGGGCGACGTACTCGACCAGGAAGCCCGCGAGGGCGGCGGCGAGAGGGAACGCCACGAGGTAGCCGGCGGTGACGCCGGTGAACATCGCGAGCCCGGAGGAGTGCTCGGCGAAGACCGGCAGGCCGATCGCGCCGAGGAGGAGGTAGAGCGAGACGGCGAGGAAGCCGCGGACCGGTCCGAGGACGCAGCCGGCGAGCATCACCGCGAAGGTCTGGAGCGTGATCGGGACGCCGGCGCCGCCGGTCGGGATCGCGCCGAGGTAGGCGCAGGCGGAGATCAGCGCGGCGAAGCCGGCGACCAGCGCGAGGTCGGTGGTGACCGAACGGCGCCGCCTCGGCGTCGTCCGGCCGGCGGACGGGTCGGCGGGCTGGTCGGCGGGCTGGTCGGCGGGCTGGTTGGCGGGCTGGTTGGCGGACTGGTCGGCGGTCTCGGCCATGGCCATCGGTCTTCCTCTGCTCTCGACCTGAACGGTGGTCAGGTGAACGGCGTTCAGGTTAGAGTTCGGAGTCGGAGGCGGTCAACGGTGGCCGCGAAGCAGGGAGATGTGACGTGCGTTACCACCGGGACGACGTGGTCGACCGGGCGCTGGTCGTGCTCGACACCTGGGGGCTGGCCGACCTCACCATGCGGCGCCTCGGCTCCGAGCTCGGCGTCCAGCCGAGCGCGCTCTACCACCACTTCGCCAACAAGCAGACGCTGCTGGCCGCCGTCGCCGACGAGATCCTCGCGCGCGGACCGCACCGCGGCGCGCCGGACGCCGCCGACGCCTGGGACGAGCGGGTCGCCGCGATCTGCGCCGACCTGCGCGACGCGCTGCTGGCCTACCGCGACGGCGCCGAGCTGGTGGCGACGGCCTCCTCCTTCGGGCTCGGCGCGACCGCGCCGTACGACGCCCTGGTCGGTGCGCTCGGGGACGCCGGGCTGGACCCCGGCCTGGTGCCGACCGCGGCGCGCACGCTGCTGCACTTCGTCTTCGGTCACGCGACCGACGAGCAGACCCACCTGCAGGCCGGCAGCGCCGGCGCCATCGAGGACGGTCCCCGCACGGAGTCCGACTTCACCGTCGGTCTGGGGATCGTCCTCGATGGCATCCGGGCGCGCCGCCCGATCAGCCGCTGACCTCCACGACGGCGCCGTGCTGCTCGGCGAACAGGACCGCGCCGGCCAGGTCGAGCCGGGTGTCCTTCAGGCGCGCCGTCGACAGGTCGACGCCGTCCAGGCGCGCGCCGCGCAGGTCGGCCCCGTGCAGGTTGGCCTCGCGCAGGGTCGCCCCGGAGAGGTGGGCGCCGCGCAGCGACACACCGGCGAGGTCGGAGAGCGACAGGTCGGCCTCGCGGAGGTCGAGGTCGTCGAGCACGAGGCCGGTCAGGTTGCCGCGCCGGATCGTGACCCCGCGCCAGACGCCGCCGCGCACCGCCATCGGGCGCAGCGTGCACTCGGCGAGCTCGGAGCCGGTGAGCTTGCAGCCGTCGAGCATCACGTCGAAGAGGTTGGTGCGGCGGAACTCGCAGGACACGAACGCCGAGGCGACGTGGGTCGAGGCGTTGAACCGGCAGTGGTGGAAGCGGCACCGCTCGAACGACGCGCCGCGCGTGATCGTCTCGCTGAAGTCGACGTCGACGAACGTGGTGTCGGCGTAGGAGACGTCACCGAGGTCCTCGCCGTACCAGTCCTCGCCGCGGATCTCGGTCAACGCTTCTTCTTCACGGTCAGGGCGAGGAGCTCGCGCGGCTTCACCGCGGTCGAGAGGCTGCCGCGCACGGCGCGCTGCTCGAAGTGC
The DNA here is from genome assembly GCA_023415395.1 of Actinomycetes bacterium. GTDB lineage: Bacteria > Actinomycetota > Actinomycetes > Propionibacteriales > Nocardioidaceae > Nocardioides. Next base: position 550 of record JAEZKN010000234.1, on the reverse strand, counting down.
AGGTGGCATCCGTCGGGCGCGCCCTGGTCGTTGGCGCGCGCGAACACCTGCCCCTTGCGGACCTTGTCGCCACGCTCGACGAAGACCTTCTGGGTGTGGCCGATGACCAGGTCCCACCCGAGGCGGTTGCTGCGCAGGAGCACCGGGTTGTCGCCGTACGCCGGGCCCAGCGACGCGTTCGAGACCACGCGGGCGTGGAAGCGCGCGCGGAGCGGGGTCCCGCAGGGCATCGCGACGTCGATGCCGTGGTGGAAGCCGTTGCCGTCCTGGCAGCGCGGGTCGGGGGAGTAGTACGGCGCGGTGGTGCAGCCGAACGGGATCATGATCCGGTGGGCGCCCTTGAACCACGGGCTCGTGTAGTGCCGCTTGTCCTTGGTGTAGAAGACCCAGCGCGGGTCGCCCGCGCCGGCCGGGCCCGCCAGGGCGAGCACGAGGGCCACCGGGACCACGAGGGCGATGAGCAGCGCTCCGAGACGTCGCATGCACTCAACCTAACGGCCACGACGCGACGACGCGGGAGGCGTGCGGCTCGTACCACGCGAGGTCGAGC
>JAEZKN010000180.1 GCA_023415395.1 Actinomycetes bacterium | reverse complement strand
CAGCGAGCCCGTCAGCGAGCCTGTCGGCGAGCCCGCCCCTGCGACGAGGATCGGCAGCGTCGGCGAGCCTCCCGCCACCGGCACCGTCGAGCCCGGGACCGCTCAGGCCGAGCCCGGAGACGGCGCGACCGAGCCGGCCCACGTCCCGATCAAGAAGAAGGGCTCGCGCAAGCGCTGAGCCCGCAGGGCCCCGCACCGGCGGCGTTTTGCCGTCGGGGCGGTGGATCCGTAGTATTGATCTTCGGCGTGCTCAGGCACGCCCTCTCTGTGCGGCGCCGCTGTGAGCGTGCGCCCCAGACCGCGAACGACAGCAAGCCAAGCAAGAGGACCGACGAAGGAGACCGCGGTGTACGCGATCGTGCGCGCAGGCGCCAAGCAGCAGAAGGTTGCCGTGGGCGACGTCATCGAGATCGACCAGGTCGCGACGGCCGCCGGCGAGTCGGTGACCCTGCCCGTCGTCCTCGTCGTCGACGGCGAGAAGGTCACCTCCGACGCCAAGGCGCTGGACAAGGCCTCCGTGACCGCCGAGGTCCTCGGCGGCACCAAGGGCCCGAAGATCATCATCCAGAAGTACAAGAACAAGACCGGCTACAAGAAGCGCCAGGGTCACCGTCAGAAGTACACCCAGGTCAAGGTCACCGCGATCAACGCGTGATCGTCTGATCGCGTCAACGACTCCTCTGAAGGACTGAAGAGATGGCACACAAGAAGGGCGCGGCGTCCACCAAGAACGGCCGCGACTCCAACGCTCAGCGCCTGGGCGTCAAGCGCTACGGCGGCCAGGTCGTCAACGCCGGCGAGATCATCGTCCGCCAGCGCGGTACCCACTTCCACCCGGGCACCGGTGTCGGTCGCGGCGGCGACGACACCCTGTTCGCGCTGGTTCCCGGCGCGGTGCAGTTCGGCACCCGGCGCGGCCGCCGGGTCGTGAACATCGTCCCGGGCGAGTGACCTGACGCTCGCACGCAGAGACATCATCCGAAGGGCGTCCCCGATCGCGGGACGCCCTTCGTCATTTCGGCTGAGTCCGAGAGAGTAGGACCCATGGCACTCCCGACGTTCGTCGACCGCGTCGCGCTGCACGTCAGCGCCGGCCGTGGCGGCAACGGCGTCGCGTCCGTGCACCGCGAGAAGTTCAAGCCCCTCGGCGGCCCGGACGGCGGCAACGGCGGCCCCGGCGGCTCGGTCATCCTCCGGGTCGACCCCGACGTCACCACGCTCCTGGACTACCACCACAGCCCGAAGCGCCGGGCCGAGCACGGCGGCCACGGCGCGGGAGCCCACCGCAACGGCGCCCACGGCAAGGACCTGGTGCTGCCGGTCCCCGACGGCACGCTCGTCACCGACCCGCAGGGCAACGTGCTCGCGGACCTCGTCGGCCCGGGCACCGAGCTGGTCATCGCCCAGGGCGGGCGGGGCGGCCTCGGCAACGCCGCGCTGGCCTCCTCCAAGCGCAAGGCGCCCGGCTTCGCGCTGCTCGGCGAGCCCGGCGACGAGCGCGAGATCGTGCTCGAGCTCAAGGTGGTCGCCGACATCGGCCTGGTGGGCTTCCCGAGCGCCGGAAAGTCCAGCCTGATCGCCGCGATCTCCCGGGCCCGGCCCAAGATCGCCGACTACCCGTTCACGACCCTGGTGCCGAACCTCGGCGTGGTCAGCGCCGGTGACACCACGTTCACCGTCGCCGACGTCCCCGGCCTCATCGAGGGCGCGAGCGAGGGCCGCGGTCTGGGCCACGACTTCCTGCGGCACATCGAGCGGTGCGCGGCGCTGGTCCACGTCGTCGACACCGCGAGCATCGAGCCGGGCCGCAACCCCGTCGATGACCTCGACGTCATCGAGCGCGAGCTGAGCCGGTACGGCGGCCTGGAGGACCGTCCGCGCCTGGTGGCGCTGAACAAGGTCGATGTGCCCGACGGTCGCGACATCGCGGGCTTCGTGGTCGACGAGCTCCGCGAGCGCGGGCTGCGCGTCTTCGAGGTCTCTGCGGCCTCCGGCGAGGGGCTGCGCGAGCTCACCTTCGCGATGGCCCAGATCGTCGAGGCGGCCCGCGAGGCCACGCCGGTCGTGGAGGCGAAGCGGATCGTGCTGCGCCCGCCGTCGGCGGACGGCGCCGACGAGTTCACCGTCAAGCTGACCGGCGAGGGCTGGCGGGTGCGCGGCGAGAAGCCGGAGCGCTGGGTGCGCCAGACCGACTTCAGCAACGACGAGGCCGTCGGCTTCCTCGCCGACCGCCTCAACCGGCTCGGCGTGGAGAACCGGCTCGTCGAGCTCGGCGCGCAAGAGGGCGACGCCGTCCTCATCGGCCACCCCGACAACGCGGTGGTCTTCGACTTCAAGCCCGGCATCGACGCCGGTGCGGAGATGCTCGGTCGCCGCGGCGAGGACCAGCGCTTCGACGAGGCGCGCCCCGCGGCCCGCCGGCGGCGGGCGATCGACGAGGCGATGGAGGACCGCGCCGAGGGCGAGACCCGCGCCGACGTCGCCCGGCGCCTCGACCGTCCCGAGACCTACGGGCCGACGTCGTACGAGATCGGCACCGCCGCCGATCCCGACTGGGCGGAGCAGGATCCCGGACGGGACGACGCGGAGCGGTGAGCGTGCGCACCGAGGTGACCGAGGCGAAGCGGGTCGTCGTCAAGGTCGGCTCCTCCTCCCTGACCACCGCCGGTGGCGGCATCGACCCCGAGCGGGTGCGCGACCTGGTCGACGTGCTCGCCGCCCTGCGGACCCGGGGGGCCGAGGTCGTGCTGGTCTCCTCCGGTGCGATCGCCGCCGGCCTGGCGCCGTTGGGGCTGAAGAAGCGCCCCAAGGCGCTCGCGGCCCAGCAGGCCGCCGCGTCCGTGGGCCAGGGCCTGCTGGTGCACCGCTACACCGAGGAGCTGGCCCGGCACGGTGTGATCGCCGGGCAGGTGCTGCTGACCGCCGACGACGACACCCGGCGCTCCCACTACCGCAACGCCTACCAGACCTTCGCCAAGCTGCTCGAGCTCGGCGTGCTGCCGATCGTCAACGAGAACGACACCGTGGCCACCAGCGAGATCCGGTTCGGCGACAACGACCGGCTGGCGGCCCTGGTCGCCCACCTCGTGCACGCCGACCTGCTCGTGCTGCTCTCCGACGTCGACGGTCTCTACGACGCCAACCCCGCCCACCCCGGCAGCTCGCTGCTGCCCGAGGTGGTCTCGGTCGACGACCTCGCCGACGTGCGCATCGGCAAGGCCGGGTCTGCCGGTCTCGGCACCGCCGGGATGCAGACCAAGGTCGACCCAGCCCGGATCGCGACCGGTGCGGGCATCCCCGTGGTGCTGACCTCCGCCGACCGGGCCGGCCAGGCGCTGCGCGGCGAGCCGGTCGGCACCCTCTTCCACCCGACCGGTCGACGGCGCCCCACCCGGCTTCTGTGGCTGGCCCATGCGACCGAGCCGAAGGGCACTCTGGTCC
>JAEZKN010000166.1 GCA_023415395.1 Actinomycetes bacterium | reverse complement strand
GGCGCGCGCCGCCTCCGTGGCGGCACGACCGTCCGCCGTCACGTGGGCGTGCGTGCTCACCTGGGCGGGCAGCGGCCTGACCGCGCTGGGCGCGATCGCCTCGGGCGTGGTGCTGGCCCTGCAGCCGGACGCGCTCTTGGACCAGGTCCACGAGCAGAGCCCCGAGCTCGACGCCCAGGGCGTCTCCGACGAGCTGCTGGTCGGCGTGACCGTGGCGATGCTCGCCGGGTTCGTGGCCTGGGCGATCGCTGCCGCGGTCGTCGCGTTCTTCGTGCTCCGCGGCCACGAGTGGGCGCGGATCACGCTGATCGTCAGCGCCGCGACGGCCGGGGCGGTCTTCCTCCTCGGCTCGGTCCTCGGCGCGTTCGTCCTCGCCCTGACGCTCGCCACCTGCGCGATGACGGTGCTCTTCCTGATCCGGCCGGAGGTGCGGGCCTGGTTCGCTAGCAGGCGAGGTCAGCAGCCGCCAGCCGGCGCAGCCCCTCCTCGATGACGTCGAGCTCCTTGCAGAAGGCCCACCGCACGAGGTGCCGGCCGGCGTCGGAGTCGTAGAAGCCCTTCAGCGGGATCGCCACGACCCCCGCCCGCTCGGGCAGGGCGCGGCAGAAGGCGTCGCCGTCGGCCCAGCCCAGCGCCGACACGTCGGCGGTGGCGAAGTAGGTGCCCTCGGGGACGCGGACGTCGAGCCCGAGGTCGGCGAGGCCGGCGCAGAGCAGGTCCCGGCGCGCACGCAGGTCGGCGGCCAGCCGGCCCGGGAAGTCGGGCTCGTCGTCGAGCGCGTGGGCGACGGCGGGCTGGAGCGGGGACCCCGAGGTGAAGGTCAGCCACTGCTTGGCCGCGAGGACCGCGCGCACCAGCTCGGCCGGGCCGGTGGCCCAGCCGACCTTCCAGCCGGTGAAGGAGTAGGACTTGCCGGCGCTGGAGAGCGAGAGCGTCCGCTCGAACATCCCGGGCAGCGTGGCCAGCGGGACGTGCTCGTGGTCGTCGAAGACCAGGTGCTCGTAGACCTCGTCGGTGATGACGACCAGGTCGTGCTCGACCGCCACGTCGGCGACCGCCTGGAGCTCGGCCCGGGTGAGCACGGTGCCGGTCGGGTTGTGCGGCGAGTTCAGCAGCACGAAGCGGGTGCGCGGCGTCACCGCGGCCCGGAGCTCGTCGGCCTGGAGGCGGAAGTCGGGCGCGCGCAGGGTCACCGGACGGCGTACGCCGCCGGCCATCTGGATCATCGCCGTGTAGGAGTCGTAGTAGGGCTCGAGCACGACGACCTCGTCGCCCGGGTTCACCAGCCCGAGCAGCGCGGCCGCGATGCCCTCGGTGCAGCCGGTGGTCACGACCACCTGTGTGTCGGGGTCGAGGTCGAGGCCGTAGTGCCGCCGCTGGTGGGCGGCGACGGCCTGGCGCAGCGCGGGCACGCCGGGTCCGGGCGCGTACTGGTTGAGCCCGCTCTCCAGCGCCTGGACCGCGCGGGCGATCACCGCGGGCGGGCCATCGACGTCCGGGAACCCCTGGCCGAGGTTGACCGACCGGGTCCGCACGGCGAGGGCGGACATCTCCGAGAAGATCGTCGGCGGGATGCCGTCGAGTCGATGCGCCAGCATGGGCCCGACCCTAGGGCACCGAGCCGCACCCTCGGGCACGGAACCGTGCCCGGGCGTCGGTACGCTCGGGGCCGTGGACGAGACGCTCGCGGCTGACATCGACGCGATCTGCAGGCTGACGGGGGAGTTCACGCTCCGCTCGGGCCAGCAGGCGACCGAGTACTTCGACAAGTACCTCTTCGAGGCCGACCCCGGCCTGCTCCTGCGGGTCGCGCGCGAGATGGTGGCGCTGCTCCCCGAGGACACCGACCTGCTCGGCGGGCTCGAGCTGGGCGGCGTACCGATCGCGACGATGGTGAGCAGCCTGACCGGCCGCCCCGCGCTCTTCGTGCGCAAGCGGGCAAAGGAGTACGGCACCTGCAAGCTCGCCGAGGGCCCGGACGTCGCCGGGCGGCGGGTGACGCTGGTCGAGGACGTGATCACGACCGGCGGCGCGGTCCGCGACGCGACGCGGGCGCTGCGTGAAGCCGGCGCGACCGTCGAGGTCGTCGTGTGTGCCATCGACCGCAGCCCGGCGGGGGAGAACCCGCTGGCCGACGTCGGCCTCGAGGTCCGGCCGGTCCTGACCAAGGCCCAGCTGGACGCCGCGCGCGGCTGACCGGGTGTCCACCACGGCAGCGGCCGGCGACGACCTTGGGACGGTCGGCCAGCTCGTCGTCGACGTCATGGAGGCGATCGGCGGGCCGGGCGTCGGCCTGCTGATCGCGGCCGAGAGCGTCTTCCCGCCCCTGCCCAGCGAGCTGGTGCTCCCCCTGGCCGGCTTCGCCGCCAGCCAGGGACACCTCTCGCTGACCTCGGCGCTGGTCTGGTCGACGGTGGGCTCGCTCGTCGGCGCCCTGCTGCTCTACGCGATCGGCGCGCAGCTGGGCCGCGACCGGACCTTCGCCCTGTGGATCCGGCTCCCGCTGGTCGAGGCGCGCGACTTCGAGCGCACCGAGCAGTGGTTCGCCCGGCACGGCCGCAAGGCGGTCCTGCTGGGCCGGATGCTGCCGCTGTTCCGTAGCCTGATCTCGGTGCCGGCCGGGATCCAGCGGATGCCGCTGGCGACGTTCGTCGTGCTGACGACGCTCGGCAGCGCGATCTGGAACACCGCGTTCATCCTCGGTGGCTACCTGCTCGGGCACGAGTGGCACCGGGTCGAGGCGGTGGCGGGCTGGCTCCAGTGGGTGGTCGTGGCCGTGGTCGCGCTCGTGGGCGCGTGGTGGGTCGTGCGCCGCGTCAGGAGCCGGATCCGGCGCCGTCGCGGTGGTGCGGGTGGGTCGTCGGCAGCCCCATGATGTCGAGGTCCGGCACCCCGTCGCCGTCGTTGTCGTCGGCGCGCTTGCTCGCCGTGCGGCGGTGCCGCCACCACTCGTAGGCGATCGGCACGACGGTGAAGGCGAGGATCACCGCGATCGCCTTGTCGATGTTCTCGCCCAGGCTCGGGAAGGCCTGGCCCAGGGTGAAGCCGAGGAGCAGGATGCTGCCCACCCAGAGCACGGCGCCGACGAAGCTCCACAGGAAGAACCGGCGCCGCTCCATCCGGGTGACGCCCGCGACCACGGTGATGAAGGTGCGGACGAACGGCACGAAGCGGCCAATGACCAGCGCCTTGTTGCCGTGCTTGTCGAAGAAGGCGTGGGTCTGGTCGAAGTACTTCTTCTTGAGGAAGCGGCCGTCGCGCTCGTAGAGCGGTGGTCCGATCGCGCGGCCGATCTCGTAGCCGGCCACGTTGCCGAGGAAGGCCGCGACCGTCAGCAGCACGAACGCGATCAGCAGCTCCACCACGGGCGGCGTGCCGAACATGTCGATGCGCCCGGAGTTGAGGAAGAGCCCGAGCGCGAAGAGCAGGGTGTCGCCGGGCAGGAACGGGAAGAAGAGCCCGCACTCGACGAAGACGATCAGCAGGCTGACCCAGTAGAACGCGCCCCCGAACTGATCGAGCAGCCAGTTGGGGTCCATCCAGTCCATCCCCAGCAGGAGCGGCTGCAGGGCGATGCTGGCGTCCACGCCTCAACGGTACCCGCCGCCCGGGAGGCCCGCGGCAGGTTCCCCTACGGTGTGGTCCGTGGACGGGGACGAGGAGCGGGCGCCGTACGACCCGGTGCCGCACGGACCGCCGGAGGTCGGCGTGGGGCCGTGGGTCGGGCCGTGGCCGGAGGGTGAGCAGTACGACCCCGCGCTGCTCGCCGAGGGCGACCGCCGCAACGTCGTGGACCGCTACCGCTACTGGACGGTCGACGCGATCGTCGCCGACCTCGACACCCGCCGCCACGACTTCCACGTCGCGATCGAGAACTGGCAGCACGACTTCAACATCGGCACGATCGTGCGCACCGCGAACGCGTTCCTGGCCGCCGAGGTGCACATCGTCGGCAACCGCCGGTGGAACCGCCGCGGCGCCATGGTCACCGACCGCTACCAGCACGTGCGCCACCACCCCACGGTCACCGACCTCGCGGCCTACCTCCACGAGCGCGGCGTGACCCTGCTCGGCATCGACAACCTCCCCGGCGCGCTCCACCTCGAGACCGCGGCCCTGCCGCGGGAGGTGTGCTTCCTCTTCGGCCAGGAGGGTCCCGGCCTCTCCGACGCCGCCCGCGCGGCCTGCGACGGCACGTTCTCGATCGCGCAGTTCGGCTCCACCCGCTCGATCAACGCCTCCTCGGCCGCCGCCATCGCCATGCACGCCTGGGTGCGGCAGTACGCCGACCTGTCGGGTGGGGACGCCTGGCGGGGGTGACGTTCTGGGCCGAAGCTTCACCCCAAAACGTCAGGGATCGCCCGAGAAGTCCAGCGGGTCAGAGCGCCGTGAGCGCCGCCTGGAGCTTCTCCAGGCCCCGGGAGGAGTGGCTCTTGACGGTGCCGGCGCTGATCCGGAGCTCGCGGGCGGTCTCCTCGACCGAGAGGCCCAGCCAGTGGCGCAGCACCACGACCTTGCGCTGCATCGTGGGCAGGTCCTGGAGCGCGTCGAACAGCGCGGACCGCTCCTCGACCGGCATCGGCTCCGGGGCCGGCCGGTCGCCCTCGGGCAGGCCGACCCGCTCCCGGCTCGACGCGCGCCGGTGGGCGTCGATGTTGGCCCGCACGATCGTGGTGCGGGCGTAGGCCTCCTCGGCCCCGTCGCGGTGGATCCGCGGCCACGCGACGTACAGCTTGGCCAGCGCGGTCTGCACCAGGTCGTCGGCCTGGTGCCAGTCGCCGCAGACGGCGTAGGCGATCCGGCGCAGGTGGGTGCGTCGCGCCAGCACGAACTCGGAGAATGCCTCGTCCCGAGACGGCCGGGTCACCGCAGGCCCTCACCGGAGGCGTACTGCGCGCGGGCGTAGGTGAGCAGCTCCTCGAAGGTCGCGCCGACGACGTCGCCCGGCGGCGTGGTGATCACGTCGAGCTCGCCGTCCAGGACCCGCCAGACGACGAAGTACGACGGCGGCCCACCGTCGACCTCCACGACGGCGGCGCCCGTGACCGCGCCGGCGGGGGCGAAGGAGTCGCCCAGCCGGGGGTCGTCGGTGCGCTGCAGGATCTCGGCGCCCGGCGCCGCGACCACCCGGCCGTCGTCGTCCAGCCGCACGGTCTCGGGCCAGCCGTCGCCGGTCTGGCCGACCTGGTCGCTCACCCACGCCTCGAAGTCGGTCCAGCCGTTGCTCGGGGTGGCCGAGCTGATCGAGGCGCCGCCCTGGCGCAGCTCGGCCAGCACCCAGGCCCGCCGCCCCTGCCAGGTGACGTCGAGGGCGTCGGAGGCGCGGGGCGGTGCGTAGCCGTAGGGGTTGTCGAGGCGCTGGTGTACGACGACGCCCGGGCGGACCTCCAGCTCGCCGTCGACGTAGCGGACGATCTCGCCGCGCTGCCACGGCTGCTCGCCCGACTGCTCACCCGGCTGCGCGCTCGGCTCGACCGCCACGGGGG
>JAEZKN010000103.1 GCA_023415395.1 Actinomycetes bacterium | reverse complement strand
GGTCCGAGCCCACGCCCTCGTCGCCCCCGACGGCACCCTCGTGAGGTCTGCGGGCATCGCGGGGGTCACCACTCCGAGCACCGGTCAGTTCTGCCTGACGCCGGAGCCGACGCTCGCGCTCGACCTCACGCAGGTCGTCGTGACGGTCGGCGTCGACTGGAGCTACTCATCCGGCAGCGACCTCCGGGCCTACTGGCGATCCACCGGCGCGGGCTGCTCCGGCTCCGACCAGGTCGGCGTCCTCACCTACTCCGGGGACGCCCTGTCGGACAGGGTCGCCTTCACGGTCATGATCCCCTGACCCTGCGAGCGACCGCGACGACCACGCGCCACCCCAGCACGGTCGCGGCGAGGAAGAGGAACGCCACGACGAGGAAGCCCGGCGCCAGGCCGCGTCCCGAGAGCGCGCGCAGCGCCATGCCGCCGGCGTAGGTCACCACGAGGACCGTGACACCCGAGGGCCACAGTGCCGAGGGACGCATCGCCCGCCACGCCAAGACCGCGTGGGCGACGAGCGCGGCCACCGCGAACGGCCACGCGATCCGCAGGACCACCAGGAAGGACTCCCCCGGCTCGTGCGAGCCGCGCCCGCCGATCGCCAGCGCGAGCACGCAAGCCAGGTCGGCGAGGAGCGGCCAGAGTCGTCGCGTCGTCACCTGTTCAGGATCTCAGGCGCCCGGCCTAGGGTGGGTCGATGGGTTGGCTCCATGCCGTCATCGACGCGCCGCACGGGTCCCACCGCGAGACCGGGCGGTTCTGGGAGCACGCGCTCGGCTGGCCGGTGGGGCCGGGCTGGGAGGGTCATCCGGAGCTGCGCAGCTTCGAGCCCCGCACTGGCGATGCCTACGTCCACCTCCAGGAGATCGACGGTGCGCCCCGCGTCCACCTCGCCCTCGAGGTGGACGACCCCGACGCCTTCGCCGAGCAGGCCCTCGCGCTGGGCGCCGAGACCGTGGCCGTGCTGGAACGCTGGCAGACGCTGCGGTCCCCCGGCGGACTGGCCTTCTGCCTGCTGCGCCCCGGCGATCGGACGCCGCCGCAGCCGGTCGCCTGGTCCGACGGCCACCGCTCCCGGCTGGTCCAGGTGTGCGTCGACGCGCCCCGGGACGCCCACGAGCGCGAGGTCGCGTTCTGGCAGGCGCTCCTCCCGGGCCGGTGGGTCGGCTCGGACGCTCCCGAGTTCGCCGGCAAGTGGCACGACGACGCCGGATCACCGCTCCAGCTCCTCTTCCAGCGACTCGACGAGCCGAGCGGACCGGTGCGGGCGCACCTCGACCTGGGCACGGACGACCTGGCCGCCGAGGTGCGCCGACTGCGTGCTCTCGGCGCCGCGGACGTCGGCCCCGGCCGCGGGTGGCACACGCTGCGCGATCCCGCGGCGACGCTGTTCTGCGCGACGGAGAACTCTCCCGCGCAGGTCCGCCACCGCGACCTGGCGTAGGTCAGCAGGCGTCGCCGGTCGCGAACCGTCGTCGTCCGGAAGACAGGTGCAGGACGAGCAGCCCGAGGGTCAGGACAGCCCGAGGATCGTCCCGTCGTCGGCGAGGTCGATGCGCGTCGCGGCCGGCTCGCGCGGCAGGCCGGGCATCGTCATGATGTCGCCGCACACCACCACCACGAACCCGGCGCCGGCCGAGAGGCGCACCTCGCGCACGTGCAGCTCGTGGCCGGACGGGGCGCCGAGCAGCGAGGCGTCGGTGGAGAAGGAGTACTGCGTCTTCGCCACGCACACCGGCAGCGCGCCGTACCCGTCGCGCTCGATGCGCTCGAGCCTGCGACGGGCGGAGGCGTCCCAGGTGACCTGCCCCGCGCCGTACAGCCGGGTGGCGATCGCGGTGACCTTGTCCGCCAACGGGAGGTCGTCGGGGTAGGTGAAGGAGAAGGAGTCCGGCGCGGGCTCCTCGAGCAGCTCCAGCACGCCGCCTGCCAGCTCGCGCGCGCCGGCGCCGCCGTCGGCGAAGTGGGTGGCGGGGTAGGCCCGCACCCCCTCGGCCGCGCACCGGGCCACGACCTCGTCGACCTCCGCCGCGGTGTCGGTCGGGAAGCGGTTGACCGCGACCACGCACGGGATGCCGTAGACGTCGCGGACGTTGTCGAGGTGCCGACGCAGGTTGGCCATGCCTGCGGCCACGGCGCCGACGTCCTCGGTGTCGAGGTCGGCGAGCGCGACTCCCCCGTGGTACTTCAGCGCCCGGACCGTCGCGACCACGACGGCAGCGTCGGGACGCAGGCCCGACCTGCGGCACTTGATGTCGACGAACTTCTCCGCCCCGAGGTCGGCGCCGAAGCCCGCCTCGGTGACGACGATGTCGGCGAGCCGCAGGCCGGCACGGGTGGCCACCACCGACGAGCAGCCGTGGGCGATGTTCGCGAACGGCCCGCCGTGCACGAACGCCGGCGCGCCCTCGAGCGTCTGCACGAGGTTGGGCGCGATGGCGTCGCGCAGCAGCGCGGCCATGGCGCCGTCCGCCCCGAGGTCGCGCGCGGTGACCGGCCGGGCGGAGCGGTCGTAGCCGACGACGATGTCGCCGATGCGCCGCTTGAGGTCGGGCCAGGACTCGGTGAGGCAGAAGATCGCCATCAGCTCCGAGGCGACCACGATGTCGAAGCCGTCCTCGCGGGGGAAGCCGTTCGCGCGGCCGCCGAGGCCCACCACCACCGAGCGCAGTGCCCGGTCGTTGACGTCGAGCACGCGCTTCCAGGTCACGGTCCGCACGTCGATGTCGAGCTGGTTGCCCTGGTGCACGTGGTTGTCGATCAGCGCCGCGAGCAGGTTGTGGGCCGCCGCGATGGCGGCGAAGTCGCCGGTGAAGTG
>JAEZKN010000587.1 GCA_023415395.1 Actinomycetes bacterium | reverse complement strand
GTGGTGGATCTCCGCGGGGTGCGCGTGCAGGCCCGACACCGACGACCAGCCCCGGCGCCGGCTCCCGGCGACGCCTCGCCAGCCGACGTCGAGCGGCTCGCCGACCGGCAGCACCAGGGTGAGCGTGGTCGACGGCAGACCGCGGTGCACGCCCGGACCGCCCAGGTCGACGTCGTAGGCCGCGACCGAGGCGACGTACGGCGCCAGCGCGCCTGCGGCGGGTCCTGCCATGCATCCACGCTAACCGGGGTACAACTGCCGCGTGACCCAGATCGAGCCACTCACGCTCACCGAGGAGCAGCACGGCGACACCGTCGTCGTGCACTGCGCCGGTGAGCTCGACGCCGCGACCGTCGGCGCCCTCCGCACCCGCCTGCAGGAGGTGCAGGTCGACGGCCCCTCCCACCTCGTGGTGGTGCTCGACGACGTCACGTTCATGGACTCGCTCGGCCTGGGGGCGCTCATCGGCGCCCACAAGCGCGCCCGCGTCCTGCAGGGCACGCTCAGCATCGTCTGCACCAGCCGTCCGGTCCTCACCGTCTTCACGGCGACCTCCATGCACCGGGTGCTGCGGATCCTCGACACCCTCGACGAGGCGCTGGTCCAGGCCTGAGCCGCGGCCCGATCTGCGAGCTCCGTCCTACAGCTGGGCCGCGTCGAGCAGCGCGCCGAGCTCGTCGAGCGTCAGCTCCCGCATCTCCCCCGACTTCAGGCGGCCCAGCACGACCGGTCCGATCGCCGTCCGGGTGAGCCTGCGGACCGGGTGACCGACGTGGTCCAGCAGTCGGCGCACGATCCGGTTGCGGCCCTCGTGGATGACCAGCTCGACGATCGAGCGCTGCGGCGACGCCTCGACGATCCGCACCTTCCGCACCGTCACCGGTCCGTCCTCCAGGGTGACGCCCTCGAGCAGCGCCTTGCCGGTGCGCCGGTAGACCTCGCCCTCGACCTCGGCGACGTAGGTCTTGTCCACCTCGTACGACGGGTGCGCCATGCGCTGGGCGAAGTCACCGTCGTTGGTCAGGATGATGAGCCCCGAGGTGTCGGTGTCGAGGCGACCGACGTGGAAGAGCCGCTCGGGCCGGTCGGCGACCAGGTCGCCGAGCGTGCGGCGCCCCTCGGGGTCCGACATCGTCGAGACCACGCCACGCGGCTTGTTGAGGACGAGGTAGACCTTCTCCGAGATCGGCGGCAGCCGCTGGCCGTCGACCCGGATCACCGCGGTGCTCGGGTCGACCTTGGTGCCGAGCCGGGTGACGATCTCGCCGTCGACCTCGACCAGCCCGTCGAGCATCAGCTCCTCGCACTTGCGGCGCGAGGCGACACCCGACTGGGCGAGCAGCTTCTGGAGCCGGATCAGCCCGTCGTCGTCGGTCTCGAGGCTCACGTCGGCTCGGTCCCGCCGTCGGGCTCGGTGCCGTCGCCGGAGTGCGGCGAGTGCGGCGGGTGCGGCTGCTCGGGCTCGGGCTCCGGGGTGCTCTCGGTCGCGGCCGGCGCCACCATCTCGGCGAGCTCGTCCTCGAGGTCGTCCATGTCGGGGAGGTACGGCGCCAGCTCGGGCAGCTCCTCGAGCGACTGCACACCGATCCGCTCGAGGAAGTAGCCGGTCGTGCGGTAGAGGTTGGCGCCCGTCTCGTGGTCCTGCCCGGCCTCCTCGACCAGCCCGCGGGTGAGCAGCGTGCGCATGACACCGTCCACGTTGACGCCACGGATCGCCGAGACCCGGGCCCGCGACACCGGCTGCTTGTAGGCGACCACCGCGAGGGTCTCCAGCGCCGCCTGGGTCAGCCGCGCCTGCTGCCCGTCGAGCACGTAGCCCTCGACCACGGCGGCGTACTCGTCGCGGGTGTAGTAGCGCCAGCCGCCGCCGACGTTGCGCAGGTCGAAGCCGCGGCCCTGCTCGGTGTACTCCGCCGCGAGCCCCTGGAGCGCCAGCGCGACCTCCTCGGTGGGGTAGCCCGTCGCCGTGGCCAGCGTCATCTCGTCCAGCGGCTGGTCGGCGACCATGAGCAGCGCCTCCAGCGAGGGACGCAGCTCCGCCACGGGCACGGCGAGGGTCTCGTCAGTCGTCTCGGTCATCGGTCCCATCCTCCGGCACCTCTGCCGGGGCCTCGCCCTCGGGGGGCGCCCCGTCGAACTCGTCGGTGATCAGGTCGTCGACGTCCGCGTCGTCGTCGCCGGTCCACCGGATGGTCAGCTCGCCCAGGGGCGTCACCTGGTCGAAGGCCACCGCGCCCTCGCGGAAGAGCTCCAGCAGCGACAGGAACCGGGCGACCGTGGTCAGCCGGTCCGGCGAGTCGCCGCACAGGGCGCGGAAGGTCATGGTGCCCTGCCGTCGGAGCCGGTCGACGACGAGCACGGCCTGCTCGCGCACGCTGACCTTGGCGGCGTGGATGTGGTGCAGCGAGAGCTCGAGCACCGGCTTGGGCTCCATCGCCTTGGCCGCGAGCTGGGCGAACTGGTCCAGCCCGATGCCGATCAGCACCTCGGGCAGCAGCCCGGCGAACCGGTCCTCGAGGCCGACCGCGCGTGGGTGGCGCCGCGACTCGGCCGCGAGGCGCTGCTCGAGCACCGCGGCCACCTGCTTGAAGGCCTTGTACTGCAGCAGCCGGGCGAAGAGCAGGTCGCGCGCCTCCAGGAGCGCGAGGTCCTCCTCGTCCTCGACGTCGCCCTGCGGCAGCAGCCGCGCGGCCTTGAGGTCGAGCAGGGTCGAGGCGACGAGCAGGAACGACGTCGTCTGCTCGAGGTCCCACGACGCGCCGCCGGCCTTGACGTGCTCGATGAACTCGTCGGTGACCTTCGAGAGCGACACCTCGGTGATGTCGAGCTTGTGCTTGGCGATCAGGTTCAGCAGCAGGTCGAAGGGGCCCTCGAAGTTGTCGAGCCGGACCTCGAAGGCCGGAGCGGCGTCGCTCCCGGTGTCCTGGGCTTCGCGCTGTGCGGTCATTCCTCGGTCAATCGTCGCACCAGCGCGCTCTCGTCGCCATGGGCCTCGAAGTCGGCGAGCACCATCGCGATGGCCTCACGCACCAGCCGCCCGCGGTCCACGGCCAGCCCGTGGGTGCGCCGCAGCACCAGCCGGGCGTGCTCGAGGTCGAGCAGCTCGTCGGAGGTGACGTAGACAGTCATCTTCTCGTCGTGCCGGACCCGGCCGCTGGGCTTCTTCTTCGCCCGGCCGCGCCCCGGGGCGGCGTCGCCGTCGGCCGGCTCCCCCGAGTCCTCTCCCGGCCCCTGCACGGAGTCCGGCACCGGCTCCTGGGGCGGCGCCGGCGGGGCGGTCGGCCGGAACAGGTCGTCGGCGGTCGGCAGGCTCACCCGTCGAGACAACGAGCCAGCACCTCCCGGGCGAGCTGCCGGTACGACTCGGCACCGGCGGAGGACGAGGCGTAGGACGTGATCGGCTCGCCCGCGACGGTGGAGTCGGAGAACTTCACCGTGCGGCGGATGACGGTGTGGAAGACCTGGTCGCCCCACGCCTGCACGAGCCGCTCCATGACCTCGCGGCTGTGCAGCGTGCGGCCGTCGTACATCGTGCCGAGCACGCCGTCGATCTCCAGCTTGGGGTTCAGCCGCTCGCGCACCTTGTCGATGGTGGTCTTGAGCAGCGCGACCCCGCGCAGCGCGAAGTACTCGCACTCCAGCGGCACGATCACGCCGTCGGAGGCGGTGAGCGCGTTGACGGTGAGCAGGCCGAGCGAGGGCTGGCAGTCGATGAGGATGACGTCGTAGTCGGCCAGCGCCGGGGCGAGGACCCGCTGGAGCGTCTGCTCGCGGGCCACCTCGTGGACCAGCTGCACCTCGGCCGCGGAGAGGTCGATGTTCGACGGCAGCAGGTCCATCCCCGGCACGCCGCTGGGCACGACGACGTCGTGGAAGTCCACGTCGCGCTGCATCAGCAGGTTGTAGACGGTGAGGTCCATCTCGTGCGGGTTCAGCCCGAGGCCGACCGAGAGCGAGCCCTGCGGGTCGAAGTCGACGAGCAGCACCTTGCGGCCGTACTCGGCCAGCGACGCACCGAGGTTGATCGTGGTCGTCGTCTTGCCGACCCCGCCCTTCTGGTTGCACATCGAGATGACGCGCGCGTTGCCGTGGGTGGTCAGCGGCTTCGGCTCGGGCAGGTCCGGCATCGGCCGGCCGGTCGGTCCGAGCTCCGCCTTGCCGGCGGGCCGCTCGAAGGGCAGGGCGTCAGCCACGTGGTCCTCTCGTCGTTCGTCCTGGTCGGGGGCGGGGGCCCGCACGAGCGGCGGCATCTCGCCGGCGGCGCTGCCGGTGGCCGGTGATCCTCCGAAGGTGCCGCCTGCGCTCATCCGCGTCTCCCTGTCCCTATGTCGACACAACGACTTGTGGCCGACCCGCGGGCGACTCTAGGTCCGCGCTCCGACACCGGTCCAGCGGAACCGGTGAAACCCCCAGGCCGGCGGGAAATCTGTGCATGAGGTGTGCACTGGCGCGGCTCCCAGTGCACAGGGTCGGCCCGACCTGTGCACTGGCCTGTGGAGAGGCCGGGGAGCCGCTCGGTCCTCGCCGTCAGTCCTTCGCCGTGGTCGCCGGGGCACCGTAGACGAGGTCGACGTAGTCGGGGTGCTTGCCGATCCAGCCCTTGATGAAGGGGCACAGCGGCAGCACCTTGCGGCTGCCGGACGCGCGCACGTCGTCGAGCCCGAAGCGCGCGAGCGCCGACCCGACGCCCTTGCCCTCGAAGCGCTCGTCGACCTCGGTGTGGGTGAAGATCACCAGGGCGTCGGTCAGCTGGTACTCCGCGAAGCCGGCGAGCTCACCGTCGACGTGGGCCTCGTAGCGGTTGGCCTGCGGATTGTGCGAAGTCGTCACATCGGTCATGCCCGCGACAGTAGTCTGGACCCGTGCGACCACGGGGGGCCGTGAGGGTCTTGCTGGCGGGGTTGCTCACGGGGGGACTGCTCGCTGCCGTGACGACTCCTGGGCAGGCGCGCCCGGAGAGCCCCTCACCCGCATCCTCCCCCCGGGCGGGCAGCACCCTCACCGCACGCCTCGCTCCCCCGGTCGTCACCACCGGGGAGCCGGCCGCGATCGTCGCCCAGCTGCCGACGGCGCAGGCGGGACGCCCGCTGAGCGTGGAGCGCCGCCGGGACAACGGCTCGTGGGCGCCGTTCGCCGAGGCGGTCGGCAACGCGACCGGCCGCACCGCCGTACCTCTCGACACCGCCGCTCCCGGGCCGCAGGTGCTGCGTGTCGTCGCCGCGGCCTGGAACGGCAAGCGGACCCTCACCTCGCCCGCGGTGACGCTGCGCGTCCTCACCACGGAGTCCTGCACGCCGCGGGTCGCCCTCGTCGACCCCGGCGCCACGACCGCCGCCCGCTGCCTGGCCGCCCGACTGGACCGGTGGAGGTCGGCGGGACTGATGGGCGTGGGCCAGCAGCTGAACATGTCCAACGACCAGTACGCCGCCCCGCTGACCGCGCTCGGTGCGCGGCGGGTCAACGTGGTCGGCTTCGACCTGTGGGAGCTGGGCAAGACCAAGCGCTACGAGTTCCCCTTCTACGACCGCGCGCTGGCCGACCTGGTCGCACTGGCGCAGGACGGCGCGGTGCTCACGGCCTCCTGGCACACCGCCAACCCCCAGACGGGGCAGTCCTACGACGACCGGTCCTGGCGCGACCTGGGGGCGCTGCTGCGCGACACCCCGGCCGCGGCGGCCTTCTGGGCCGACTACGACGAGCAGCTCACGGTGCTCGCCGAGCTCCAGGCCGCCGGCGTGGCGGTGGTGTTCCGACCGATGCACGAGGCCAACGGCGACTGGTTCTGGTGGGGTCGGCCCGCGCCCGCGACCTTCAAGGCCGTCTGGGCCCGGATGCAGGAGCGCGCGTGGGCCGCCGGCGTCCACAACGTGGTCTGGGCCTACTCGTTCGCCGCCGCCAGCCGCGCCGGCATCGCCGCGCCGGAGAAGCTCCTGCCGGCCGCCGTCGACCTCGCCGGGATCGACAGCTACTGGCCCTCCACGGGCAGCCACCGCGCGGGCAAGGCCCCCTCGAAAGCCCCGTCGATGGCCGGGTACGCCGTGGTCGCCCGGCGCGTCCCCCGGATGGCGGTCACCGAGATCGGGCCGCACGCCGACCCGCAGGGGCGGTGGAAGGCGTCCCTGGTCACCTCGGTGGCCCGGGCCCAGAAGAAGAAGCCGGTCTGGGCCCTGCTGTGGGTCGACGACGCGGCCGGACGCAAGCAGATCTCGTCGTTGAGCGGCGGCCTGGCCTGGCTCGACTCGTGCCCGAATGGGCTCTGCGTCCTCTGAGCGTCCCCCGGCTCGCTCAGCGCCTCGTCGGACGGCCGGCCTGGTCGACGTACGCGACGACCCGGTTGAACAGCGCCGTCACCGAGCCCAGGTCCGCGACCCCGGGCGCGGGGTCGTCGGCGAGCTCGTAGAGCAGCACGGAGGCGTCCGGGTGCCCGCTCTCCTGGGCGATCAGGGCGCACGTGCGGGCGGCCGTGCGGACGGCCGCCGGCTCGACGGTCCACACCGACTCGAAGAGCCGGTCCCGGTCGGGCACGTGGTCCTGTCCCGGGAGCTCCCAGGCGGCCAGGGCGGCCGGGAGCTCGGCGGAGTCGCACACGACCGTCCACTCGCGCAGCATCGGCGAGGTGGGCGCGAGCGTGAGCTCGGCGGGCTCCGCGTGCGGCTCGAAGTCCTCCCCGAAGTCCGCCAGCACCACCGCCGACCGCGCGACCCGGCCCAGCTCGCGCCACCGCGGCCGGGCGGCGTCGTAGAACTCCGCGCGCTGGAACGCCCCGAAGAGCACCGGCTCCGCCGCCTTCGCGCAGAACTCGTCCTCGATCGCCCAGGAGATGCCGAGCAGCGTCGACTTGCGCAGCCGGTACGCCGTCAGGCCGGGGTGCACGCGCCGCAGCTCGGCGAACGCCGACCCGGGCGCGGGCACCCGCGCCACCTCGAGCCGGGCGAGCGCCTCGGCGATCGCCACGTCGATGCGAAGGCCCGCGTCGCGCCGACGCACGACCTCGCGCACCAGCTCCACGTCCGCCTCGGTGTAGCGCCGGTGGCCGCTGGGCAGGCGCTGCGGCTCGGGGAAGCCGTAGCGCTGCTCCCAGGCCCGCAAGGTCGCGGTGGTCAGTCCGGCGCGCGCGGCCAGGTCGCGGATCGAGAGTGAGCCCGGCAGATTCCTCGACATGAATTTGAGTATATGGGGTAAAACTTCAACATGAAGTCGAACCCCGTGCGCTTCCGGCGGGCGCCACTCCGCCTGGTCCCCTCCGCGCCCGACCCGGCCGAGGCCGCGGTCGCGGAGTTCTACGACCGCACGATCACCGCGGCCTGGCGCCTGGCCACCGCGCTCTACGCTGCCGACACCCGTCGGGCGAGCTCCGCCGTCGTCGAGGCCTACCGCGACGTCTGGACGACCGGCGCCCGCGACCAGGCCTCGCTCCTGCACGCCCTGGTCATGGGTGCCCGCCCCGGCGGGGGTCCGGTCCCCGCCCGGTGTCTTATTCACATCTCCG
>JAEZKN010000576.1 GCA_023415395.1 Actinomycetes bacterium | reverse complement strand
CCCTCGCACTGGCCGGGTCCGGCCGACAGGCCGACGCGCTGGCCGTGCTGCGCCAGGTGCGCGACGTGCTGGACGAGGAGCTCGGGCTCGAGCCCGGCCCCGAGCTGCGCGCGGTGCAGTCGGCGGTGCTGCGGCAGGAGACGTCCCCCGCCGTGCAGCCGGTTGCCGTGCCCGAGGCCGCGCCCGGCGTACCCACCGCCTCGGCCGACCCGGCACCGCTGCCCTTCCCGACCGCCTGGGGCTGGACGCTGGCCGGCCGCGACGACGAGCTCGCGAGCCTGCGCGACCTGGTCGACCGCGTGGTCGCGGGTGCCCACAGCGCGCCGGCCTTCGTGTGCCTGACCGGTGAGCCCGGCATCGGCAAGAGCCGGCTGGCGATCGAGGCGGCGACCTACGCCTCCGAGCAGGGCATGTCCATCGCGTGGGGACGCTGCTCGCAGGACGACGGGGCGCCGGCACTGTGGCCGTGGGCGACCGTGCTGGAGCGACTCGGCTCCGAGCTGCCCACCGGGGGCCAGGCCGAGGACGCCGGCGCCGCCTTCCGGGCCTGGGAGCAGGTCGTCCAGCGCGTCCTCGACGCCGCCAGCGCCACGCCGCTGCTGCTGGTGATCGACGACCTGCACTGGGCAGACACCTCCAGCCTGCGGGTGCTGCGGCTGCTGACCGAGGCTGCCGTCGTCGACGGGCCGCTCCCCCGGCTGCTGGTGGTCACCACGTGGCGCGAGCACCCGCCGCCGGCCGGCGCCCTCGCCGAGGTGGCCGAGGCGCTGGCCCGCAAGCACGCCCTGCGCCTGCAGCTGCGCGGCATCTCGGCCGAGGCGACCGCCCAGGTCTTCGGGCAGATCTGCGAGGCCGCGCCCAGCGAGGCGGAGACCGACGCGCTGCGGCGGCGTACCGAGGGCAACCCGTTCTTCCTCGTGGAGTACGCCCGCCTGGCCCGCGAGCGCGGCGACCTCGCCGGGCTCATGTCCGAGGCGCAGCCGCCGGCCGCTGTGCACGAGGTGCTCTCGCGGCGCCTCGCCCAGCTCGACGACGAGACCCGCGAGCTGCTCCAGGCCGCCAGCGTGCTCGGCCGGATCTTCGAGCTCCCCACCCTCGCCGGGACCATCGGCGCGGACGAGGACCGGGTGCTCGACCTGCTCGACCCCGCCCTGACGGCCGGCCTGGTCGACGAGGACGGCGTCGACCGGTTCCGCTTCACCCACGCGCTCGTGCGCGACACCGTGCTCGCCTCCCTGCCCACCTCGCGACGGGCCCGTCTGCACGCGCGAGCCGCGGCCGCGATCACCGACGCGCGCGGCCACGAGGCGGAGATCGCCCGGCACTGGATCGCCGCCGGCCCACGCCACCTGGGCCAGGCCTGGAGGGCGGCGCAGGCCGCCGCGCGGCAGGCGACCGAGGTGTTCGCGTACGTCGAGGCGCTGGAGATGCTCGAGCACGCACTGAGTGCGCAGGACGCCGATCCCGGGTCCGACGAGTCCTCGCGCTTCGAGATCCTCGCCGACCTGGCCGACGTCCTGCGGCGGGCCGGGCGGTGGGTGGAGCTCAGCGGCGTCGCGCACGAGGCGATCGAGGTCGCCCACGAGCTCGACGACGTCGGGCTGCTCGTCCGGGCCGGGGAGATGACCAGCACCGGGTCGTTGTGGACCCCGGCCGGCGGGATCGTCGACGAGTTCGTGGTGGATGCGCTGCGCAGCGCCCTGGACGCCCTGCCGACCGGGGACGACCCGCGGCGGTGCCGGGTGATGCTCGCGCTGGCCGGCGAGATCTACTACGGCGCCACGACCCAGGAGCGCGAGGCCCTGGCCGAGGAGGCGGTGGCGATGGCGCGCCGGCTCGGCGACCCCGACCTGCTCCTCGACGCCCTCCTCAAGGCGACCATCGCGATCTGGCACCCGGCCACGGCGGAGCGCCGGCTCGAGCTCTCGACCGAGGCCGCGGCGCTCGCCCGCGAGCTCGGCGACCACGTCTGGCTCGCCTCGGCCGAGACGCTGCGCGCGGTGGCTGCCAACGAGCTCGGCGACATCGCCGTCCTCGACGAGTCGCTGATCAACGCGCGCGCCGAGGCCGACCGGGTGCGCCACGTCTACGCGCACATCCTCCTCGACACCATCGAGGCCTCCTGGGCGGCGATGCGCGGCGAGGCCGACGACGTCGCCAAGCACATCGAGCACCTCGCGGGCATGGGCGACCTGGTCTCGATCATCGGCTACGACGAGGCGGTCGCCGGCTCGCTCATGATGCAGGCCCTGTGGTCGGGCCAGGAGGACCTCGTCCTCGCCGGCCTGGTCGCGCTCGCCGAGGACACCTTCCTGCCGCTGGCCACCTCGCGGGTCACGATGATGTGCCGCGCCGGGCAGGTCGACGAGGCCCGGGCGTGGCTGGCCGAGCACCGCGACGAGGTCTTCGCCAACATCGAGATCAACACCTGGTTCACCACGATGGCCATCTGCATGGGCGCCGAGGCCGCCTGCCACCTCGGCGACACCGAGCTGGCGGCGGCGACCTACGAGCGGCTCGTGCCGTACGCCGGGCACCCGGCCTGTGCTGGGTCCGGCACCGTCGTCGGGCCGGTCGACATGTTCCTGGCCATGGCGGCGCACACCACCGGGGAGGCCGAGCTGGCCGCCAGGCACGCCGACCGGGCCGAGGAGTGCTGCACCACCTGGCGCACGCCCCTGCCGGGCGGGTGGGTCCGCGCGACGCGGGAACGCCTCGGGATCTAGGGGTGGAGACGTCCCAGGCGTGAAGGACGCAGCCACGGGTACCGGGGCGCGGCATCACCCCCACACCTCGAGGGAGGACACCCCGTGGAGATCATCGGCGTCATCGTCGCCGGCATCATCATCGGCTTGCTCGGCAAGCTCGTCGCGCCGGGCGACAAGGACAACATCCCGATCTGGCTGACCATCGTGTGCGGCATCGGCGGCGTGGTCATCGGCTGGTACGTCTACAGCGCGTTCGGGGGTGGCAGCACCGACGGTGTGGACTGGATCCGCTGGATCGTCGCCATCGCCTGCGCCGCGGTCCTCGTGGTCATCGCGTCGACCGTGACCGGACGGAACACCACCAAGACGGGTCAGCGGTAGCGGCTGGGCTCGCTCACGACGGACACGGACTCCTCGGCCGGTTCAGGACGCCGCGTTGAGCACGGCGTACCCGAGGCTCAGCACCGCGGTGGCCGCCACCGCGGTGCTGACGGCCGCCCCCACCGTCGTCGGCGTGCGCAGCCGCACGGCGGTGACGACGAGGAGCGCGAGGCCGGCCAGCAGGCAGAGCGTCCAGTAGACCGGGCTGGTGGTGTCCGCGACGACGCTGAGGCCGTAGAACGCGTCAGCGACGAGCACGCCGGCGAGCGCCCCGGCTCCCAGGGCAGCCCGGAGTGGCCGCCGACCGACCACCGCGGCGGCGGCCGCACCGACGAACGGACCGGCGACGACGCCGACGACCGACCAGAGGACCGGGTCGTAGGAGAGCCCGCGCAGCTCGGAGGCGACCGTGTAGCCGAGCACCAGGCAGACGAAGGACACCGCGCCGAGCACGGCGCCCGCCGGCAGCGACGGGCGGACCGTCCCGACCAGGAGCGCGGTCAGCACCGTCCAGCCCGACGGCGAGTTCGCGAACGACGCGAGCGCGTCGGGCAGCACGCCCTGGGCCCACGAGGTGAGCGCGCCCAGCAGCAGGCTCCCGCCCACGACGACGGCTGCGGACCGGGCGGCACGGGCGGCGGGGCTCATGGCGCCATCGTCGCGGACCGCGGCGTTCCCGCGAAGCGGTCCGGGCCGACGCGGTACCCCGGGCGGAGGAGGTCGGCACCTGCGACCGACCACCCGACCACCTCAGGCGTAGCGGAAGGTGCGCGCCTCCTGACGGGCGAAGCGCCCGCGGGTCAGGCGGTGCATCACGCGGAACGGCGGGTCGAGCCGGGCGAAGATCCGCTGGAGCGTCTCGCGGGGCACGTCGTGCGCGACCCACGGGACGATCCGCAGGGCGAAGGCGAACGGGTACTCCCGGCCGATCTCCCGGTCGATCGCGTCCCACTGCTCGGGGTCGACGAGCCGCTGGATGATCGCGATCGCGGAGGACTCCTCGTGCGCGAGGTGGCGCCGCAGCGACTCCCGCGCCGCACAGACCCGGACGGCGAGCGCGGCCCGGGCGTCCTCGTCGCCGCGCTGCGCGAGGCGGCGGAAGCCGCCCGAGCACGAGGCCAGGAGCGGGTCGATCTCGCCGTGCTCGGCCTCCATCGCCTCCAGGACGATCACGTCCTCGGGGCTGCCGAGCCGCATCACGACCGGCCAGACCAGGTCGTCCTCGGTGGCGTGGTGCTTGTGCAGCACCTCCGCGAAGAGGTCCCACCGCTCGGCCAGCAGCTGCCAGGTCCGCCGGTCGTCGACCGGCGTGGCGCGGACGGCGTCCGCGAACCGGTCGAGGTCGCGCCGGAAGGCGTGGTGCATCAGGTACATCA
>JAEZKN010000559.1 GCA_023415395.1 Actinomycetes bacterium | reverse complement strand
GGCGCGCGAGGCGGTCGAGCGCGGGCTCCTGCGGCGGATGTGGCTCCCGGGGCCTGGACGCTTCCGCCGTGGGTACGGCCCCGACGGCCCCGACGACGCCCACCCGCTCGACGCCGCCTCCTGGGGCACCCTGATGCTCCACACCGCCGGTCGCCATCGCATGGCCGAGCGCACGCTGGCCCAGACCCGCCGCTTCGCCTCCGAGCACGGCGGTGTGCGCGGCCACCGTCCCTATCACCGGCAGCGCGCCTTCCCCCGCCCCCCGCAGGTGGTCTGGGTCGAGGGCACCAGCGGCGTCGCGCTCGCCGAGGCCGTCACCGGGCGGCGGAGGCGCGCACGCCAGACCCTGCTCGAGCTGGCGCCTCTGCAGCGGGCTGACGGGAGCTTCCCCTACGCGACCGCGGCCGACACGATGACCGGCATGGACCAGGCTCCCTCGGTCGCCGCCACCGCCTGGTGGGTCATGGCGGCCGCTGCCGCCACCGGCTGACCCGGGACGAGGCCGTCTTCACCCGGCCGGCCCGACCCCGGCCCGACCCCGGCGAGACCCGGACGAGGGCGATCGCTGCTGGCAAGGTGGGGCTGACCGCCCTGCACGGGTCCTCGCCGAACGTCGGCGTCGCGGGCTACCTCCTCGGCGGTGGGCTCTCCTGGTTCGCCCGGTCCCACGGCCTGGCGAGCAACCACGTCCGGGGGATCGACGTCGTCCTGGCCGACGGTCGGCACGTGCACGCCGACAGCGAGAGCAACGTCGAGCTGTTCTGGGCCGTGCGCGGTGGCGGCGGCAACTTCGGCGTGGTCACCTCCATCGAGATCGAGCTCGTCGAGGTGCGGTCGGTCTACGCCGGCATGCTGATGTGGGACCAGGTCCATGCGGAGCGGGTCCTTCGGGTGTGGCGCGACTGGGCCACGACCGCGCCGGCGAACATCACGACGTCGTTCCGTCTCCTCAACTTCCCCGCACTGCCCGACCTCCCCGACCACCTCCGCGGGCGTCGCGTCGTGATGATCGATGGCGCGGCCCAGGCCGACCAGGCCCTCGGGTCCGAACAGCTCGCCCCGCTGCGCGCCCTCCAGCCCGAGGTCGACACGTTCGCCAGCACCACCACGGACGCCCTGGTCCGACTCCACATGGACCCGGAGGACCCGCTGCCGGTGGTGTCCGACTCGGTCGTCCTGGCGTCGCTCAGCGACGCTGCCGCCAGTGACCTGCTCGCCGTGGCGGGCCCGGATGCGCCGCCCGCACTGCTGATCGTCGAGCTCAGGCAGCTGGGCGGCGCTCTCGCTCATCCCGACGAGGGAGGCGGGGCGCTGAACCACCTGCCTGGTGAGTTCCTGCTGTGGGCCGGGGGAGTCGCCCCGACGGCTGAGGCAGCCACCGCCGTCAGCGGAAGCGCCCGTGCCGTCGTCGACGCAGTGTCGCGGCACGGGGTGCGACCGGCCTACCTGAACTTCGTGGAGAACCTCACCGACGTCCGGCGGGCGTTCGACCCACTCACGTGGCGCCGGCTGGTGGGGATCAGGTCCGCGATCGACCCCACCTCCGTCTTCGTCTCCAACCACCCCATCCCGGGGACGTTCGAGGACGGGACGCCGATGTCGTGACGTGGTGCCGACTCACGGGGACCAGTCATGGATCCTGTCCCAAGCGTTTGTCAGCCGGCTACGGGGTGTGTTCCGTCCTGTCGGGTACCGGTCGGCATGCTCACGAAGATCCTCCGCGAGGGTGTCACGGCCGGTGGCGCGGGCGTGGTCGCGATGACGGTGCTGGAGAAGGTCGAGCAACGCCTGACGGCCAGACCGGACTCTCACGTCCCGGCGCGGGTCCTGGAGCGCTTGACCGGCACGGAGGATCACGTAGGTGGCAGGCTCCGGGTGTGGAACCTGGCCATGCACTACGGGCAGGGCGTGGCGCTCGGTCCCCTCAGGTCGCTGATGGCCCACGCCGGACTGCGTGGCCCGGTGTCCTCAGCCAAGTTCGCCGTCGTTCGGCTGACCAACGACCAGGTCCTGGAGAACCTCACCGGTGTCGGCGCGCCTCCCCAGACCTGGCCGCGGCGAGAGCTCGTCGTGGACCTCCTGCACAAGGCGGCGTACGCGATGGTCACCGGGCTGGTGGCCGACGCCCTCGCTGCCCGATCGGGCCCTGGTCCCGGTCAGGTGCATGCTTCGGCGGCGGAGCGCAGGGCCGGCGTCGGTCCCGTTCCACGGGCGGGCACCGCGGCACCGGAGGCCGCGCACCCGTGAACCCGTCGTTCTCCTACGACCCCGACCACCCCGAGCTCGACTCGGTCGCCGCGAGTGGCCGCTGCTCACCGCGTGGGCCGAGACCGTTGCGACCGCGGCCGCCTCGGCCAGGGCGGCGGCCAGGGCGCCGATCAGAACAGGTCGGCGAGCAGCCGCGCCGCGCGGGTCGCACCTCCGGTCTCGACCGCCTGGTACGACGCGGTGTCCCGCTGCGCCTCGCGCACGATCGCGCTGGCGAACGCCTCGGCGTCCCGGGTGGCGACGTAGTCGACGCACGTGCCCGCGCCGTACCGCTCGAGGCGGTGCCGGACGTGGAAGCTCTGCTCGAAGTGGTGCCGCAGCGGGAGGTAGAGGAAGGGCTTCCGGAGGGCGGTGAGCTCCATGCAGGTGGTCAGGCCGCCCTGGACCACCGCGACGTCGCAGGCGGCGAGCCAGCCGGTGAGGTCGGGGACGAAGCCGTGCACCCGGACGCCGTCGCGCGCTGGCAGCGACCGGGGGTCGATCCGCGGGCCGGCGACGACTTCGAAGCGCAGGGCGGGGCGCAGCCGCCGGGCCGCGGGCACCGCGTCGAGGACCCGCCGCAGGAGCGGGGCGCCGACGCCGGACCCGCCGACGCTGACGACGCAGACCGTCTCGTCGGCGCGGAAGCCGAGCCGCGCCCGCAGCTCAGCGGGGTCGCCCAGACCTGACGGGTCGAAGCCGGTCACGTAGCCGGCGAAGTCGAAGTTCTCCTCGGTCCACTCGCGGATGCCCGGCAGGCCGGCGCCGAAGGCGTCCGGCACGACGTCGGCGGCGTTGCCGACGAAGATCGACCGGTCCCGCAACCGGTGGAAGCGGGCCCGGTGCTCGATCATCTCGGCGTTCAGGTCTGCGGTCAGCGCGGCCTCGGCGTCCCCACCGTCGGGCATCGGCAGCCAGCCGACGAAGTCGGTCAGCCAGGCGTACGCCGAGCGCTTGAGCTCCGGGTTCTCGTGCAGGAAGTGGTCGACCTCCCAGGCCTCGTCGCCGATCACCAGGTCATACGGCTCCTCGTCCAGCAGCTGGTCGAAGACCATGAAGTTGTTGACGAGGATCTCGTCCATCCGCCGGACCGCGCGGAACGCGTGCAGGTCGTGCTCCCCGCACTCGGCCTCGACGTGGCCGGACTCGTTCGCGAGGTGGGCGGAGGCCGGGTGAACGCGCTCGCCGCGGTCGGTCAGCACCCGGGTGACCGGGTCCTGGGCGAGCCAGTCGACCTGGAGGTCGGGGCGCAGCTCCCGCAGGGCGTCGGCGACGGCGAGGTCGCGGCGTGCGTGGCCGAGGCCGATGGGCGAGGAGAGGTAGAGGGCGCGTCGCGGCCTCGTCGCGGCCCGCTGCCAACGGCGCGTCGGTGCCTTGGCGGGCGGCGGCGCGAACCGTTCGGCGAACCGCCGGACCTGGTGGTTGACCCACACCGGCTCCCGGCCGGGCAGCCCGTGACCGGCGTCCTCGACGAGGACGAGCTCGCCGCCCGTCAGCTCGGCCAGCCGCTCACCGATCTGATGACCCCGGATCCGGTCGTCGGTCCCGTGCACGACCAGCACCGGACAGGTCACCTGGCTGCACAGCGGCTCGACCGACGTGCAGGTGGCGCCGTCGCAGCCGAGCCGTCCGGCCGTGGTGTCCACCAGGGTCTGGGGGGCGATGTCCAGTCCCCAGGTCACGCAGTCCTCGATCTGCTTGGTGGAGTGCGGCTCGGGGTACATCGCCGCGAAGAAGAAGGCGAGGAAGTCCTCGTAGCCGCCCTCCAGCCAGTGGTGCTTGTTGTACTTCGCCCAGCCCTCCGCGTGCGGGTAGCGCTCGGACCACGCGAACTCCTCGCGCACCGGGTCGTGGACGGACAGCCCGCAGGCAGGTGCGATCGAGAAGAGCCCGAGCACCCGATCGGGATGACCAGCGGCGACGTGCACGGACCAGGTGCCGCCGCACGACAGCGAGACCAGCACGGCGCGATCGACCTCGGCGTCGTCCATCACGGCGACCGTGTCGGCGGCGTACTGCACGTCGGTGTAGGCCGCGGCGCCCTCGGGCCGACCGGACGCGCCGGAGCCGCGCCCGTCGAACGTCACGACCCGGAAGTGCCGCGCGAGGTAGGGCACCTGCGCCTTCCACATCCGCGACGGCACGATCGACCAGGTCGGCATCAGGAGCACGGTGACGTCGCCGGCGCCGTACGACGACCACGCCAGCGGCACGCCGTCGCGCACGGCGACGCCGGTCCGGTCGGGCAGCAGCGCCCGGCTGGCTGGAGCGTCGGCGTCGCCGTGCGCGATCGGGGCCTGGGTCACTTCCGGACCTCCAGCACGTTGTTGAACGGCGTCTGCGCCGCGATCCGGAACCGGGTGAATCCGGCGGCGGTGACGATGTCGCGGATCCGGGCCGGACCGGCCTGGGTCCCGATCGCGAGACCGACGTCCTGGGAGAGCGACGCGGGCGTGCACAGCAGGGTCGAGAACCGATAGTAGGCACGACCCCCGGGGTTGAGGTTGTCCTCGATCCGGTCTCCGGCCGCCGGCTCCACGATCATCCAGGTGCCGTCGTCGGCGAGCAGGTCGTGCACCCTGCGGGCGCAGCCGACCGGGTCGCCCATGTCGTGCAGGGCGTCGAACACGGTGACCAGGTCGTAGCCCGACCCGGTCAGGGTCGTCGACGTGGCGGTCTCGAAGTCGACGCGGTCGCCCACCCCCGCCTCGGCGGCGCGCTCCCGGGCGACGTCGATCGAGCCGGCGTGCGCGTCCGACCCGACGAACGTGGAGCGCGGGTAGGCCTCGGCCAGCAGGACGGTCGAGGCACCGTGGCCGCAGCCGAGGTCGTGCACCCGGGCGCCGCGCTCGAGCTTGGGCACGACCCCGTCGAGGGACGGCAGCCAGCTGGAGACCAGGTTCGCGGCGTAGCTGGGGCGGAAGAACCGCTCGCACCCGTCGT
This sequence comes from Actinomycetes bacterium, assembly GCA_023415395.1. GTDB lineage: Bacteria > Actinomycetota > Actinomycetes > Propionibacteriales > Nocardioidaceae > Nocardioides. The sequence continues at coordinate 1,341 of JAEZKN010000559.1, read as the reverse complement.
GGACGTCGTGGCTGTGCTCGCCCCAGCCGAGGCCGTCGCCCTCCCGGGCGCGGTCGAAGATCTGCGAGGCGTCGCTGATCGTGCCGAACGCGATCTGGAAGAAGCCGGGCAGGTACGCCGGGCTGGACGCGTCGGTCAGCGCGACGGCGTGCTCCGCTGGCAGGGTGTAGCGGCCCGACGCCGGGTCGTAGCGGACGAAGTCGCCGGCGGCCTGCGCGTTGAGCCACTCGGTCGCGTAGCGCTCTGCGGTCCCGGTCGCCTGCGCGAGCTCCGGGGCGGTGAGCGGCCCGCGGTCGGCGAGGGCCTGGTAGTAGCCGAGGCGGTCGCCCATCACGACGAGAGCGCAGTTGAGCGAGGCGCCCACCTCGTCGACGGCACGGAAGACGAACGCCATCAGGGCGGCCTCGTCGAGCTCCACGGGCGGGGTGGTGGACTGGGCGGTCATGTCGTGCTCCTTCTCCTCGATCCGGTCCGGCGGGCTGCCGCGACCGGTTCCCCGACCTTCGATCCCGGCGCCCCGACCTCGCATCCGGTGGCCCCCCTGGTCCGTAGACTTCGGGGATGTTGGTCGGGCGCCGCCAGGCCCAGCGCGACCTCGAGGCGTTGCTGGCCGGAGCCCGCCTCGGCCAGAGCGGCGTCCTGGTGGTCCGCGGCGAGCCCGGGATCGGCAAGAGCGAGCTGCTCGAGGAGGGCGTGACCCGGGCCGCCGGGCTGCAGGTGCTGCGAGCCCGTGGGGCGGAGGTCGAGAGGGAGCTCCCGTTCGCCGGCCTGGCCGCGCTCCTGCGCCCGCTGCTCGATCAGGTGGCGGCCCTGCCTCCTCCGCAGGCCGAGGCGCTCGGTACCGCCCTGGCCCTGCGCGACGGGGGAGTGGTCGACCGGTTCGCCATCTCGGCTGGGGTGTTGACCCTCCTGACCCGGGCCAGCGAGGCGCAGCCGACCGTCGTGGTCGTCGACGATGCCCACCTGCTCGACCGGCCTTCGGCCGAGGCGCTGGCCTTCGTCGCCCGCCGGCTCGTCGCGGACGCGCTCCTCGTGCTGGTCGCGCTGCGTCCGGACGAGTCGGACGCCTTCGACGGACTGCCCGTGCTCGACCTCCCGCGGCTCGACCCCGGCGCGGCCCGCGAGGTCGTGCGCGCCTCCGGCCGGGCGCTCAGCGAGCAGCAGGTGGACCGGATCGTGCAGCTGGCCGACGGGAACCCGCTGGTCCTGCGGACGCTGGCCGACCGCCCCGACTCTCTCACCGGCCTGCCGGCCGGGCTCGAGGCGGCGCCCGGTCTGTCGGTCGTGGCGACCGCGGCGTACGGCATGCGGATCGACCGCCTCGGGCAGTCCGCCCTCGAC
>JAEZKN010000469.1 GCA_023415395.1 Actinomycetes bacterium | reverse complement strand
GTCCAGACCTCGAGGGCGGCGTCGGCGACCCGGCGCAGCCGCGGGTCGTCGGGCGCGCAGTCGAGCTGGTGGCGCAGCACGTCGAGCGGCACGAGCAGCGCCGCCAGCGGCTCGGTCACCAGCGCGTCGGCGAAGTCGAAGAACCGCAGCTCGCCGTCGCGGTCGAAGACGTTGTGCCCGTGCAGGTCGTTGTGGCACAGCGTGAGCGGCAGTCCGAGCGCGCCGACCTCGTCGGCCCAGCGCCGGACGTCGTCGCGGGTCGCGGGCATGGGCTCGGGCAGCTCGAGCTCGCCCAGGCGCCGCGCGAGGTAGGCCGGGCAGTCGGCCGGGGCGAGCACCGTGAGTCCGGCCGCGACGAGGCGGTCGGCGTACCGCGCCACCTCGAGCTGGAGGTGCGCACCCGCCGCGACCACGCGGCACCAGTCCTCGACCGTGCCGTCGCCGAGCGGCTCGCCCTGGTCGGGCGTCAGGAAGAGCCCGCGGCCCAGGTCGACGCCGGCCAGCGGCACGACGTGGCGCGCGGCCAGGTCGTTGAGCGCGACCACGAGCGCGGCCTCGAAGGCCTGACCGGCACAGTTCTGCTTGGCGTAGAAGACCCCGCTGTCGGTCTCGGCACGCCAGACCGTCGCCCACGGACGCACCTTGACCGGGTCGAGCGAGACCGGCTCCCCCACGACACCGGCGACCCAGCGGCGCAGCTCGTCGCGGAAGGCCGGGCTCCGCCAGCGCTCGCTCGCCGAGGGCTGCGCGTCCCCGACATCGGCGTACCCATCCATGCCCGCACCCTGCCATGCTCGGAGCATGGAACCCATCGAGCTGGAGCCGCTGCCGGAGGACTGGGAGCGCGCCCTGTGCGTGGTCGCGCACCCCGACGACCTGGAGTTCGGCGCCGCGGCCGCGATCGCGCGCTGGACCGGCCAGGGCAAGGAGGTCACCTACTGCATGGTCACCAGCGGCGAGGCCGGGATCGACGCCCTCGAGCCGGACCGGTGCCGCGAGGTGCGCGAGGCCGAGCAGGTCGAGTCGGCGCGGATCGTCGGCGTCTCGACCGTCGACTTCCTCCGCCAGCCCGACGGCGTCCTGGAGTACGGCGTGCCGCTGCGCCGGGTGATCACCGAGGTCGTGCGCCGGCACCGTCCCGACATCGTCGTCACCGGCAACTTCCGCGACACCTGGGGCGGGCTGAACCTCAACCAGGCCGACCACATCGCGACCGGCCGGGCCGTCGTCGACGCGGTCCGCGACGCCGGGAACCGGTGGGTCTTCCGCGAGCAGCTGGTCGACGGGCTCGAGCCGTGGGGCGGCGTACGCGCGGTGTGGGCGGCGGGCTCCCCGCAGTCGACGCACGCGGTCGACACCACCGCGACCTTCGACGCCGGCGTCGCCTCGCTCGAGGCGCACCGGGCCTACATCGACGGCCTGGGCTGGGAGAACTGGGACCCGCGCGAGTTCCTCGAGGGCTTCGCCCGCCAGACGGGCCAGCGCCTGGGCGTGCCGTTCGCGGCGGCCTTCGAGGTCTTCCCGATGGGCTGGGGCGAGTAGCACCCCGCGGCACGGCCGCAGAGACCAGAAGGGCCCGATTCTCGCGGATCGGGCCCTTCTCCCTGCTCCCCCGGTTGGACTCGAACCAACAACCCTCCGGTTAACAGCCGAATGCTCTGCCAGTTGAGCTACAGGGGATCGGTGCAGCGCGCACACACTAGCAATCCGCCCCGACCAAGAGAAATCGAGGGTCAGTCGAGACCGACCTCGGCCCGGGCGCGCGCCAGGGCCTCGTCGGCGGCGGCGCGGACCGCGGGATCGGCCGGGTCGATGCCGGCGTCGAACTCGTAGATCCACTGCACCGGCCGGTCGCCCTTCGGGGCCCGGCGGGCGATGACGCGCACGCCCTTGCGGCCGCGGATCGCCACGTGGCGCTGCATCACGACGCTGGCGGTGACCCGCTCGCGGACCAGCTCGAGGAAGCGGCCGGGCTCGGCCACGGTGAAGACGTGCTCGGGGCGCTGCTCGCCCCACGTGCCGACCTCGCTGACCCGCAGGGTCGTGGTGTCGGCGTCCCAGTCGGCCGCCTGGACGTCCTCCCACGGGATCCGGAGCGTCTCCTCGAGGGCCAGCGCGGTGCCGAGCCGGCGGGCGACGTAGAGCGCGTCGCGGGTGCCGCCGAGGTGGGCCTCCTCGGCCACGGCGTCGGCGAGGAGCTTCTCGCCCCGCTCGACGCGGATCCGGGGCTGCTGCTCACGCCGGCCCCACAACGGTGGTGTCATGCGCCGGGTCCCGTCATCCGGTCGCGCAGCGCGCGGCGGTGGGCCTCGAGCGCGGCGAGCTCGCCGAACATCTTGTTGAACGCCTCCGGCTCCTCGACGGGGTTGGTGCGCTGCAGCCGGGACTTGATGCTCGCGATCCGGCGCGCGGCGGTGAGCTCCTGCAGGCGCAGGATGTGCTGGACGACGTACGCCGCGTCCGGCTCCTTCAGGAGCGGCTCCACCCCGATCGCGCTGATCGCGCTCGAGACCGCGGGGTCGGTCGCGGCGTCGCGCAGCCTTCCGCCCCAGCCCGGGTCGCCCGCGCCCGCGCCGGGGCCGCCGGCGGCGACGACCAGCTCCCAGACCGCGCGGTAGGTCGGGTGGGTGAAGTCGTCGGGTCCGAGCTCGCCGGTGAGCCGGCCGATCGTCATCGGGTGCTGGACGACGAGCTTGAGGGTCTCGCGCTCGGTCGAGAAGCGCGGGTCACGCAGGTCGGGGACGTTCGACCGCGGCGGTGCCACGGCGGTCTCCGC
>JAEZKN010000445.1 GCA_023415395.1 Actinomycetes bacterium | reverse complement strand
CCGCGACGACCGTCAGCAGCCACACCGGCCCTCGCACCTGGAGGTCGAGCAGGCCGACGCTGATGCCGACCGCCAGTGCGGACTGCACGGCGGCGACCAGGCCGAACGCGGCGCCGTAGCCGAGGAGGAGGTCGAGCCTGCCCATCGGCATCGCGAGCAGCCGCTCCAACGTGCCGCCGCTGCGCTCGCGCAGCGTGGTGACGCTGGTGACCAGGAACATCACGATGAAGGGGAACAGCGCCAGCAGCGCGGGGCCGACGGCGTCGAAGACCGGGGTGTCCTCGAACATCCACCACAGCAGCGTCATGAGCAGGCAGGGCAGGACCAGCAGCATGGCCAGCGTGCGGTGGTCGCGGCGGAGCTGGACCAGCACGCGGCCGGCGACGGCGAGCGTGGTGCGCGGGCTCACGCCGCGTTCCTGCGGACGATGGCGAGGAACGCCTCCTCGACGGTCTCCGCCGCGGCCGACGCCTTGATCTCGGCCGGCGTCCCGTCGGCGATGATCCGCCCCTCCCGCATCAGCAGCAGCCGGTCGCAGCGTTCGGCCTCGTCCATGACGTGGCTGGAGACGAGCACGGCGGTGCCCCCGTCGGCGAGCTCGTGGAAGAGTCCCCAGAGCTCGGCCCGCAGCACCGGGTCCAGCCCGACGGTCGGCTCGTCGAGCACGAGCAGGGCGGGCTCGCCGAGCAGCGCGACGGCGAGGCTCACCCGGCTGCGCTGGCCGCCGCTGAGCCGGCCGACGACCTGGTCGCGGTGGCCCCCGAGGTCGACCGCGGCGACGACCCGCTCGACGTGGTCACGGCCGACACCGAGGACCCGGGAGAAGAAGCGGAGGTTCTCGACGACCGTGAGGTCGTCGTAGACGCTCGCGGCCTGGGTGACGTAGCCGACCCGCGAGCGCAGGGGGCGGCTGCCGGCGTCCTGGCCGAGGACCGTCACCGAGCCCGCCTGCACCCGTTGGACGCCGACCAGGCAGCGCAGCAGGGTCGACTTGCCGCACCCGCTGGGCCCGAGCAGCCCGGTCACGCCACCGCCGAGGGAGAGGTCGAGCCGGTCCAGCACCTCGCGACCGCCGCGCACCACGCGCAGCCCGCGCACCTCGACGGCGGCCCGCGTCATGGGCCGGACGGCCCCGGTGCCCGCACCCCCAGGTGCTCGCGGGCGAACTCGAGCGACTCGCGCAGGTCGGCCTCGCGCTCCGCCGCGTCGCGGCACTTGCGGGTGTTGATCTCGAGCACGACCTCACCGGTGAACCCGACCTTGCCCAGGTGGCGCAGGAACGACGCCGCACCCATCACCCCACGGCCCGGGACCAGGTGCTCGTCCTTGGCCGACCCCGTGCCGTCGGTGAGGTGGACGTGGCGGAGCCGCTCCCCGAGCCGCTTGGCCATGTCGATCGGGTCGGAGTGCGCGATCGCGGCGTGCGAGAGGTCGATGGTCGTGTTGGCGTAGGGCTCGGCTGACGGGTCCCAGCCCGGCAGGTACATCTCCATGCCCCGCTTGGACGAGGCCCGCCACGGATACATGTTCTCCACGGCGAAGGCGATGCCGGTCGACGCCTCGAGGGCCGCGATGCCCTCGACGAAGCCGGCGGCGTACTGCTTCTGCCAGCGGAACGGCGGGTGGACCACGACGACCTCGGCACCCACCGCCTGGGCCATCTCGGCGGAGCGCTCGAGCTTGCCCCACGGCTCGGTGCCCCAGACCCGCTGGGTGAAGAGCAGGCAGGGGGCGTGCACCGCCGTGACCGGGATGCTGTGGTGCTCCGAGAGCTGCTTGACCGCCGAGGTCTGCTGGCTCAGCGCGTCGATGCCGACCATCACCTCGACGGCGTCGTAGCCGAGGTTGGCCGCGTGGGCGAAGGCGTGGGCGGAGGACTCGGGGTAGACCGAGACCGTCGAGAGGCCGATGCGCGGGGCCATCAGAGCAGCGGTCCGATCTGGTCGAGCCGTTCGAGGATCACACCCTCACGCAGCGCCCACGGGCAGATCTCCAGCGAGGGCAGCTCGAAGATGTCCATGACGGCCTCGGCGACGAGCGCGCCGGGGACGACCTGGTGGGTGCGGCTCGGCGAGACCCCGGGCAGGCCCGCGAGCGCGTCGGCGTCCATGGCCACGAGCTTCGGGATCCACTCGCGCAGCTCGGCGACCGGCAGCGACCGCGGCACCAGCGGCCCCTCGGCCGAGGGCGCCGCCCCGCAGATCCGGGCCAGGGACCGGAAGGTCTTCGAGGTCGCCGCCGCGTGGTCGGGTGGGCCGGCGCGCAGGAGACGCCCGGCGTCGCGGGCGATCTCGGTCCGGATCTCCTTGCGCAGCTGGCGGACGGCGTCCTCGTCGGGAGTGCCGTCGGCGAAGTGCTGGCGGGCCAGGCGCGCGGCGCCGAGCGGCAGGGACCAGGCCACGTCGGGCTCCTCGTCCGGGCCACCGGCGATCTCCAGGGAGCCGCCGCCGATGTCGAAGACCGAGAGCCGGCCGGCCGACCAGCCGAGCCACCGGCGTACGGCGAGGAAGGTCAGGCGCGCCTCGTCCTCGCCCGGCAGCACCGCGATGTCCTGGCCGGTGCGCTCGAGCACCGCGCGCAGCACGGCCTCGGAGTTCTCCGCGTCGCGCACCGCGGAGGTCGCGAAGGCCAGGATCCCCTCACAGCCCTTGTCCTCGGCCACCCGCAGGGCCTGGGAGGTGAAGGCGCACAGCGCGTCGATCCCCTGCGCGGACACCGCTCCCGCCTCGTCGAGGTGCTCGGCGAGGCGCAGGGGCTCCTTGTAGGAGTAGGCCGGGAGAGGCGCGGCCCCGCGGTGGGCGTCGACCACGAGCAGGTGCCCGGTGTTGGACCCGATGTCGAGCACGCCCAGACGCATGGCTCCAACGTACTAGCCCCTCCCGGCACGTACGCTTGCTCCGTGCCTGAGGTCGACCTGGTTTTCCCCCGTGCCTTCGTGGAGTTCGTGAACCCGGCCGACGAGACCGAGGTGATGAAGTGCGACCTCACCTGGCTCACCTCCAGCTACACCTGCATCTTCGGCCAGGGCTGCCCGGGCATCTACGCCGACGCCCCGGACGTCGGCTGCTGCGCGCTCGGCGCCCACTTCGCCGACCAGGACGACGAGAAGCGGGTGGCGGGGTACGTCGCCATGCTCGACGAGCAGCTCTGGCAGCAGAAGCCGCGGGGCAAGGTCCGCAAGCAGGACTGGATCGAGGTCGACGAGGACGGCGAGCGCAAGACCCGCGTCACCACCGTCGACGGCCAGCAGGCGTGCGTCTTCCAGAACCGCCCCGACTTCGCTCCCTCCCAGGGCGGGGGCGGAGCGGGCTGCGCCCTGCACGCACTGGCGTTCGTGCTCGGGGAGAGCCACGTGAAGACGAAGCCCGACGTGTGCTGGCAGCTGCCGATCCGGCGGACCTTCCGCGAGGTCGAGCGGCAGGACGGCACGACGTACACGGAGGTCACGATCACCGAGTACGACCGCCGGGGGTGGGGCCCCGGCGGCCACGACCTGGACTGGTACTGCTCGGGCAACACCGAGGCGCACGTGGCCGTGGAGCCGCTCTACCTCACCAGCGCGGCCGAGCTGACCGAGCTGATGGGCCCGGCGGCGTACGCCGAGCTCGTGCGCCACTGCGAGGCCCACCTGCGCTCGCGGTCGGCTCTCGCGCTCCACCCGGCGGACTCGTTCTGACCGCGCGCTGACCTCGCGCTGACCTCGCGCTGACCTCGCGCGAAGTCTTCTCGACGTCAAGAGACTCCGACCCCGGTGTCCGGGCTTCCTGAGAGAAATCACAGAATCGGGTCATGCGCCTGGACCATCTTTCTTTCGCCGCAGGACCGGATGGCCTCGCCAGCACTGCCCAGCGCATCGGGGGACTGCTCGGCAAGGACTTCGTCGACGGTGGGGTTCACCCCCGCTTCGGGACCCGCAACATGATCCTGCCGCTCGCCGGCAGCACCTACCTCGAGATCGTCGAGGCCCTCGACCACCCCGCCTCCGACAAGGCCCCCTTCGGCCAGGCCGTCAAGGCCCGCTCGGCCTCGGGCGGCGGCTGGCTCGGCTGGGTCGTGGCGGTCAGCGACATCGCCACCGTCGAGCAGCGACTCGGCCGCGAGTCCGCCAAGGGCAACCGCCACCTCCCCGACGGCTCCGAGCTGCTGTGGCGGCAGATCGGCGTCAACGGGCTGATCGCGGACCCGCAGCTGCCGTTCTTCATCCAGTGGGAGAGCCCCGCCGCGATGCACCCGAGCGCGGGCGCCGACCCGGCGTTCTCCCTGGCCTGCCTGGAGATCGCCGGTGACCCGCAGCGCGTCAGCGAGTGGCTCGGCGAGACCGTCGAGGCGCCGCTGGAGGACGTGAAGGTCGAGTGGGTCGCCCCCAACGGCACCCCCGGCATCCAGGCCGCCCAGTTCCAGACGCCGAACGGGCTGGTCCGTCTCTGAGCGGTATCGCCCACGGGGCTCGCCCGAGCCCCAACATCTGGCACCACACCGCGACCTACGAGGTCGAGAACCGCGCCGTCGACCCCGACGGCGCGATCGAGGCCGCGATGCGCGCGGTCGACACCTGGGCCGGCCGCGCCGTCCTCGACGTCGGCTGCGGGACCGGCTTCCACCTGCCGTGGTTCGCCGCGGCCGCGGCCAGCGTCGTCGGGGTGGAGCCGCACGCCGACCTCGTGGCGATCGCCCGCCGGCGTACCCGGCGGCTGGCGAACGTCGAGGTCCGGCACGGGACGGCGCAGGCGCTGCCGCTCCCGGACGCGTCGGTCGACGTCGTGCACGCGCGGTGGGCCTACTTCTTCGGCCCCGGCTGCGAGCCCGGGCTGGCCGAGCTGGACCGCGTGGTCCGGCGTGGCGGCACGGCGTTCGTCGTCGACAACGACCCGACGCGCTCGACCTTCGGCGGCTGGTTCCGGCGGGGTTTCCCCGAGGTCGATCCGCCTGCGGTCGAGCGGTTCTGGTCCACCCGCGGCTGGGCCCGCACGCCGGTGGACATGCGCTGGTCCTTCGCCTCGCGCGCGGACCTCGAGAGCGTGGTGCGCATCGAGTTCCCCCCGGCCGTCGCCGAGGAGGTCCTGGCCGAGCACGCGGGCACCGAGGTCGACTACGCCGTCAACCTGTGGTGGAAGCGCTTCTAGCTCGAGCCGCGCAGGGCCAGCGTCGGGGTGAGCAGCACGCCCGGGCCCGCGACGGACGGGTGCCCGAGCATGCCCTCGAGCGCCTGCACGATCTCGACGGCGACCTGCTCGAGCGGTTGCCGCACGGAGGTGAGACCGCCGGGCACGACCTGGGCGACCTGGGAGTCGTCGAACCCGACGACGGCGATGTCGCGCCCCGGCCGCAGGCCGCGCTCGGCGAGCGTGGTCAGCACGCCCATGGCCAGGGTGTCGGAGGCGCAGACGAACGCCGAGGGCTGCGCCTCGTCGAGCAGCACCGCGCTGGCCTCCCGGCCGCTCGCGACGGTGTCCTCGACGCGCGAGGCCAGGCCCGTGGTGGGCAGCCCCCGCGCGTGCATGGCGCGGAGCCAGCCCGAGCGGCGGTCCTCGCCGATGAAGGAGTCCTTGCGCCAGCCGATCCAGGCGATCCGACGATGGCCTCGGTCGAGCAGGTGGGTCGTGGCGAGGTCGGTGCCCGCGGCTCCGTCGACGTCGACCCAGGGATGGCCGGCGGCCGCGTTGTCCCACGGCCGGCCGAAGGCGACGAACGGCGCGCGCCGGCTCTCCAGCCACGCCGCCTGCGGGTTGCCGAGGTAGGTGTCGGTGACGACGAAGGCGTCGACGGCGGTCGAGCGGAGCAGGTCGTCGTACCCCGAGAGCGGGTCGCGGTGGTCGCCGGCGAAGAGCAGCACGTGGTAGCCCGCCTCGCGCGAGGTCTCCACGAGCGAGTGCACGAACCGGTCCATGGTGGCGTTGGCCGTGCCCTCCTGGGCGGGGCTGAACCGCATCCCGATCAGGTGGGACTCCCGCGTGCGGAGGTTGCGCGCGGCGCGGTTGGGCGAGTAGCCGAGCTCGTCGATCGCCTCGAGCACGCGCGCGAGCGTGTCGGCGCGCAGCAGGTCGGGGTTGTTGACGGCGTTGGAGACCGTCTGCCGCGACACCCCGGCGCGCTCGGCCACGTCGGCCAGCGTCGGCGGCGCGGACAGCCGCCCGGTGGCTCTCGACAACCCCGCCTCCCTCCGCGGTCTTGATCGTTCCAAGGAGACCATAGACCGCACTGTCGGCGCAGCCGCTTACGGTGTGGCCCATGCCGAAGCCCTCCCGTCCCGCGTTCCGCTGCTCCGAGTGCGGCTGGGAGACCGCCAAGTGGGTCGGGCGCTGCGGCGAGTGCCAGTCCTGGGGCTCGGTCGCCGAGGCCGCGGCCGCCCCGGTCGGCCGGACGGCGGCCTCCCCCGTCACCCGCCCCGCGGTGCCCATCGGCGAGGTCTCGGTGGAGGACTCGACGTTCCGCACCAGCGGCGTCCCCGAGCTGGACCGCGTGCTCGGCGGCGGGCTGGTGCCCGGGGCCGCGATCCTGCTCGCCGGCGAGCCGGGCGTCGGGAAGTCGACGCTGCTGCTGGAGGTGGCCGCGCAGACCGCGCGTTACCAGCGGCGCACGCTCTACGTCACCGGCGAGGAGTCCGCGTCGCAGGTGCGGCTGCGCGCCGACCGCACCGGCGGCGTCCACGAGCAGCTCTACCTCGCGGCCGAGACCGACCTCGGCGCCGTCCTCACCCACATCGAGCAGGTCCGGCCGACCCTCCTCGTCGTCGACTCCATCCAGACGATCGGCGCCTCGGGAGTCGAGGGCGTGCCGGGCGGGGTCACCCAGGTCAAGGAGGTCGCGGCCGCGCTGGTGCGGATGGCCAAGACCCGCAACATCACGACCGTCATCGTCGGGCACGTCACCAAGGACGGCTCCATCGCCGGCCCGCGGGTGCTCGAGCACGTCGTGGACGTGGTGCTGCACTTCGAGGGCGACCGGGACTCGCGGTTCCGCATGGTGCGGGCGATGAAGAACCGCTTCGGCCCGGTCGACGAGGTCGGCTGCTTCGACCTCAGCGCCGACGGCATCACCGCGGTCGCCGACCCGACCGGGCTGTTCGTCGAGAGCCACCACGGACAGGTGCCGGGCACCTGCGTCGCGGTGACCATGGAGGGGCGGCGGCCGATGCTGGCGGAGGTGCAGGCGCTGGTGACCCACAGCGCGGCCGAGCGCCCCCGCCGCACGACGTCCGGCCTCGACGGCTCCCGGGTCGCGATGGTGATGGCCGTGCTCCAGCAGCACTGCGGCGTCCACCTGCACAGCAAGGACGTGTTCGCCTCCACGGTCGGCGGGGCTCGCGTCGTCGAGCCGGCCAGCGACCTGGCGGTCGCGGTCGCGCTGACCTCGGCCAGCCGGGGCCTGCCCGCGCCGCGCGGCGTGGTCGCGATGGGCGAGATCGGCCTGTCCGGGGAGCTGCGTCGGGTCCGTGACCTGCCGCTGCGGCTCGCCGAGGCCGCGCGACTGGGCTTCCAGCTCGCGGTCGTCCCCACCGAACCAGGTCGTCCGCCCGCGCGGTCGCCGGAGTCCTGGACCGTCGACGGCATGCGGGTGCTCGACGTCTCCGACGTCCGCTCCGCCCTGCGGCTGCTCCAGCTCGTCACGGCCGAGCACGGGAAGCCGCGTTCTGTCGAGGGACTCTGAGGCGCTCCCCTAGACTCGGCGCAGCGGCGGACGGAGCCGCGCACAGAGGGAGGATCGCCGAGGTGGCCACGGATCGCTCGGACGAGACGCTGCGCCTGCGCGCCACGCTCGCCACCATCGCCCCCGGCATCCCGTTGCGCGACGGCCTGGAGCGCATCCTCCGCGGCCGCACCGGCGCGCTCATCGTCATGGGCCACGACAAGGTCGTCGAGTCGATCGCGACCGGCGGCTTCACCCTCGACGTCCCGTTCACCGCCACCGGTCTGCGCGAGCTGGCCAAGATGGACGGCGCGATCATCGTCGACAAGGACGTCACCCGGATCCTGCGCGCGGCCGTGCACCTGATGCCCGACCACACGATCCCCTCCGAGGAGACCGGCACCCGCCACCGCACCGCCGACCGGGTCGCCCGCCAGACCGGGTTCCCGGTCATCTCGGTGTCGCAGTCGATGCAGATCATCGCGGCGTACGTCGGGGAGACCCGTCACGTGCTCGAGGACTCCGGACAGATCCTCTCGCGTGCCAACCAGGCGCTGGCGACCCTCGAGCGCTACAAGTTGCGCCTCGACGAGGTGTCCAGCACCCTCTCGG
>JAEZKN010000391.1 GCA_023415395.1 Actinomycetes bacterium | reverse complement strand
GTTGAGGAGGTTGCGCAGCAACCGTCTCGAAACCCCGGCCCGGACCCGCAGGTGGTTTCGAGACAGGCGCCAAAGCGCCTTCCTCAACCACCGGCGCCGGTGGTTGAGGAGGTTGCGCAGCAACCGTCTCGAAACCGACGCCACGAGGGCGTCGCGGCTGCTACTCGCCCGAGGGCTTGGTCATCCTGGCGAAGATCGGGTTCGCCAGCGCGTCCGGGAGGTGGGTGCCGAGCTCGGCCTGGATGTGGTTCTTGAACGACCCGGCGACGACGCTGGGCCGGCCCTTCAGCAGCGCGTCGACGCCGTCGCGCGCGACGTCCTGCGGGTCGTCCTTGTCGTCCATCTGGCCGATCTTGGTGTCCTCCATGTCGGCGCGCGCGAAGAACTCCGTGTCGGTCGGGCCGGGCATGAGCGAGGTGATGGTGACGCCGGTGTCCTTGAACTCTTCGCGGATGCCCTCCGCGAAGGAGTGCACGAACGCCTTCGAGGCGGCGTAGGTCGCATGGTACGGCCCCGGCGCGACGGCGGCGATGGACGAGGTGACGAGCACCCGCCCCGCGCCGCGCGCGGTCATCTCTCCCAGCACGAGGTGAGCCAGGTGGACGGTGGAGCGGACGTTGAGGTCGACCAGGTTGAGCTGGTCGGCAAGGGCAGTCTTGTCGAAGCGGCCGCTGACGCCGACGCCTGCGTTCAGGACGAGGACGTCGATCGGGCCGGCCGCGGACGCGCGCTGGTGCAGCTCCTCGACACCGGCGGCGGTCGCAAGGTCGACCTGCACAGGCGTGGCCCCGAGCTCGGCGGCGGCCTGCTGGATCTCCGCCTCGTCGGCGGCGACGACGACGTCGTACCCCCGCTGGACGAGCTCGCGCGCGATGGCCCGGCCGATGCCCGTCGAAGCGCCGGTCACGACGGCCCGCTGGCCCTGGCTGGTCTGGGTCTGGGTCATGCCCGACCGGTATCCACGCCCCCGTCGTCCGATGCGCGCCGCAGCCAGGTGCTCGTCCCCGGCGCGAGTCCCTTGACCTTCGCCCCGGTGACGGGTGCGACGGCGAGCGCGGCGCCGTCGGGCAGCGACCACTTGATCTCGTGGTAGACCCGCGACAGCGTCTCGTCGCTCTCGACGAAGGCCAGGCCCGGCGCCGCGACCCGGACCTCCCGCCACGGCCCGAGCAGGTCCGCGGCGCCGAGGTCGGCGTCGCTCCACACCATGAAGACCGTCATCGGTCGCTCGCCGGCCGGTCGCGGAGGTACGCCGCCGTCTCCTCGTCGGCCACGGCCAGCCGTTCGACGACCTCGCCCCCGTCGCACCGGCACAGCGCGACCTCGCCGGCGCCGACGGCGTACCAGGTCCCGCCTGCCTCCTCCCAGCGCAGCAGGCGGTCCACGACGGAGGTCATGGCGCGAGTCTGGCACGTTGCAGGAACCTGCAACCTGGGTGACAACCCGGCCGCTGCACGGTGTCATACCTGGTCGGAGCCGGCCGGCGTTCGGGGGATCGGCCGGCTCCGACACTCCGCCCGGGTCAGTCCACGACGGCGCGCACGATCTCGGCGATGCGCTTCTCCGTCGCCTCGTCCAGCTCCTCGAAGTACCACGCGGCCGGCATCAGCCGTCCGTCGGCGCCGCCGGCGGCCTTGAAGTCCGCCTTCTCGGTGATCGCCAGGTTGAGGCGATCGTCGTTGCGCAGCGTGAGGAGCGCGGGCGTGCTCGCCGACGTGGCGTAGGCGGGCATGCCGTACCAGATCCGCGGCTTCAGGTCGGGCGCGGTGGCCACGACGATCTCGTGCACCCGCTGCACGAGCGACCGCTGCGGCTCGTCCATCCCCGCGATCTTGTCGAGCACCTGCTTGAGGTTCTTCTCGTCCTTCGACGACATCTCATGTCCTCTCGTCGGCCGATGGGCATCGGCGGAATGAAGGTGGCGCAGTGCTGCGCCGCACCCCATCCGGACATGTCCTGAGCTGCTCAGGCCTCTCCACGATGATTCACGTGATCCTCACGTGGAAGTGCTGTCGGTGGCTGGCGCCACCGGCACCCGAGCATACCCAGGAAGGAGGCCTCCGCGGGCGTCGTCCTCGCCGCTGCCCACGGGCACGGCACCCACCCCTGACGGGGGTGGAGCGTGTCGGGACCCCGACCTACCGTGAGGCCCATGACTCCTCACGTCACGGCTCGACCCGATGCCTGACTTCGGCCGGGAGGACCTCAGCGGCTCGACGTTCGACTGGACCGACCTCAGCGGGTCGACGTTCCGAGCCGCCTCGCTCAGCAATGTCACGATCCGGGGCACGGACCTGCACCATGTGAAGATGACCGGCGTCGAGCTCTGGGACGTCGACATCAGCGGTGAGATCAACGGCCTGCGGATCAACGGGGTCGACGTGACCTCGTACGTCGAGGAGCAGCTCGCCCGTCGCGAGCCCGACCTCGCGGCGATGAGCCCCACCGACGTCGCGGGCTTCCGCGCTGCCTGGGACCTGCTCGGGGAGCGGTGGGACGGCACCGTCCGACGGGCCCGGCGCCTGGACCCCGCCCTGCTGCACGAACGCATCGACGGCGAGTGGTCCTTCATCGAGACGCTGCGCCATCTCTCTTTCGCCAGCGCCGCCTGGGTCCTGCGCTCAATCAACGAGGAGCCGGTCCCGTGGCACCCGTGGGACCTGCCGTGGGACGAGGCGCCCGACGACAAGGGGTTCCCGCGCGACCTCGCGGCCCGGCCGTCGCTCGAGGAGGTGCTCGAGCTGCGCCGCTCCCGGCAGGCCGAGGTGCTCAGGGTGATCGAGACCCTCACCGAGGAGAGGCTGGCCGCCACGGCCACCCCGCCCGACGACGGCGGCTGGCCCCCGCCGCGCGGCTTCACGGTGCAGGAGTGCCTGGGGATCGTCCTCAAGGAGGAGTTCTGGCACCGGACCTTCGCCGAGCGGGACCTCGCGGTCCTCGAGGAGCGCGCGGCCCCGGGTCACCCGTCCGACGCCTCGTGACGTCTCGGCGGCGGGTCTCCCTCGTTTTGCCGTGCCCGTCGACCGCCTCCTGCGCACCGGCCCTCAGGGCGGTGATGTCGGGTTTCATCATGGCTAGGTCGATCAGGTCGCGGCTGAACGTCGAGGTGTCGGTCGGCGACGTCAGCCTCGACCTACGCTCGTCCCCCAGGTGCTCGGGCACGCGCTCCCGCGCTCCGAGGGCGTGCAGACTCTCTGCGGACGGCTCGGCCCGAGAGCCAGCGATCCTCAACGCCTACTGGCGGATCCGACGACGCTAGACGTTGAAGCGGAACTCTCCGCACGTCGCCGTCAGCGATCAGTCGCGGGAACCCTCCCAGGGGTACCCCAGCGCGAGGAAAGCATCGCGGATCACTTCACGCTCATCCTCGATGTCACCCTCGAA
>JAEZKN010000297.1 GCA_023415395.1 Actinomycetes bacterium | reverse complement strand
CCTGCGGGGACTGCACCGGCTCGGCCCATTTCGGGGAGTGCGCTGGGGCCTGCGAGAATGAGGGCGTGAGCACGATTCCCGCGCAGACCGACGTGCTGGTCGTCGGCGCCGGCCCCGCGGGGTCGGCGGCCGCAGCCTGGGCGGCGCGTGCCGGGCTGGACGTGGTGATCGCCGACGCGGCGACCTTCCCCCGCGACAAGACCTGCGGCGACGGCCTGACGCCACGGGCCATCGGCGAGCTCCAGCGCCTCGGCCTCGAGGACTGGCTGCGGGCCCACACGGTCAACCACGGGCTGCGGGCCCACGGCTTCGGCCAGACGCTGCTGCTGCCCTGGCCGGGTGGCAACCTCCCCGACTGGGGCTCCGCCGTCGCGCGCACCGAGCTCGACGACCACCTGCGCACCACTGCCATCAAGGCCGGCGCGGTCGCGGTGGACGGCCTCCGGGCCGTCGACGTGCGTCGCGAGGGCGACCGGGTCGCCGCGGTGGTCTTCCGGACCGCAGACGGGCCGGCCGAGATCGGCTGCCGGCGGGTCGTCGTGGCCGACGGCGTGCGCAGCCCGCTGGGCAAGGTCCTGGGCCGCGAGTGGCACCGCGACACCGTCTACGGCGTCGCCGGCCGGTCGTACGTCGCCTCCGCCATGTCCGACGACCCGTGGATCAGCTCGCACCTCGAGCTGCGCGGCCAGGACGGTGCGGTCCTGTCGGGCTACGGCTGGATCTTCCCGCTCGGGACGGGGGAGGTGAACCTCGGCGTCGGCACGCTCGCGACCGCGAAGCGGCCCGCCGACGTCGCGATCAAGCCGCTGATGTCGTTCTACGCCGAGCAGCGTCGCGAGGACTTCCGGCTCAGCGGCGACCTGCGGATGCCGACCTCCGCGCTCCTGCCGATGGGCGGCGCCGTGTCCAACGTCGCCGGCCCGAACTGGGCCCTGATCGGCGACGCCGCGGCCTGCGTGAACCCGCTCAACGGCGAGGGCATCGACTACGGGCTCGAGACCGGTCGGCTGGTCGCCGAGATGCTCGTCGACGGCACCGACCTGGCCTCGGCGTGGCCGGCGCTGCTGCGCGAGCACTACGGCGAGTCCTTCTCGATCGCCCGGCGCCTGGCCGGCCTGGTGACGATCCCGCGCCTGCTGCCGACGCTGGGCCCCGCGGGCATGCGCTCGGACTGGCTGATGACCCTGGCCCTGCGCTGGATGGGCAACCTGGTCACCGACGAGGACCGCGACCGCGCCGCGCGGGTCTGGCGGTGGGCCGGCCGCCGGTCGATCGCTCGCGACCACCGCCCGCCCTTCTCGTGATGGCCGGGTCCTGATGGCCGGCCTGCCGAAGCGGCAGCGGGTGGCGGCGTACGCCGTCATCCTGCGCGACGGCGCGATCCTGCTCAGTCGGCTCTCGGACCGCATCACCTCCGACGAGCTCTGGACGCTCCCCGGCGGCGGGCTCGACCACGGCGAGGACCCCCGCGACGCCGTCGTGCGCGAGGTCCACGAGGAGACCGGGCTCGACGCGTTCGTGGGGGAGACCGCGCGCGTCTACTCCGCGCACCTGCCCGGGGTCTGGCGCGAGGGCCGGCGGGTCGACGCCCACGCACTGCGGATCGTCTACGACGGGTGGGTGCCGCTCGACGCCCCGGAGCCCCGCGTCGTGGAGGTCGGCGGGTCGACGATGGCGGCCGCCTGGCACCCGGTGACGGCCGTGCTCGACGGCAGCGTTCCGGTGGCGCCGATGGTGCTGGAGGCGCTGGCCGACCACCAGCCGTTCCGGCACCAGCGGCTCGGCGCCTACGCGCTGGTCCGCCGGGCGGTCGGCGAGGCCGAGGCGGTGCTCCTCGTCCGGATCTCCGGGCGCGGCTTCCACACCGGGTCCTGGACGCTGCCCGGCGGTGGCGTCGACCACGGCGAGCCCCCGCGGTCCGCGGTGCTGCGCGAGCTCCGGGAGGAGTGCGGGGTCGAGGGCACGGTCGGGGAGCTGGTCGCGGTGCACGACGAGCACTTCAGCGGCACCGCCCCGAACGGACGCTACGAGGACTTCCACTCCGTCGGACTGGTCTTCGCGGTGACGCTGAGCGACGGCGCCGAGCCGGCGCTGGCCGAGCACGACGGCACCACCGACGACGTCGCCTGGGTCCCGGTCGCCGACGTCGAGTCCGGCGCCGTGCCCGTCCTCGGCGTGGTGACCGAGGCGCTCACGGCATCGGGGCCGCCGCCACCTCGCAGAGGTTGAGCCACGGACGCTGCTCGTTGTTGGTCACCATGTACGACGAGAGCGCCCACGCCTTCTTCACGCCGTTGACGGTCCACCAGATGCGCATCATGCCGTTGGTGGGCAGGTCGACCGGGCCGAGCAGCCCGGTGACCGGGTCCGGACCGAGCGAGTACCGGTCCACGCGGTCGGCCACCGGCCCCTCGCCGCGGACGATCTCGTAGTCCATCCGGGCGCCGTCGGGGTTCTCCGGGCGCAGCGCGATCGACTGCTCGCCGTACCGCCCGGTCTCGCACCGCAGCGTCGCCTCACCGACGCCGGGGAGCGCCGACGTGGTGGTGTTGCGGTGGGCCTCGTCGTCCCCGTGCCAGCTGAGCCCGACCTGCTGCGTGGTGTCGGTGCGCAGGCGGAGCTTCATCTTGCAGAACTGGCTGCCGGGGTAGGCGAAGCGCTCCCAGTACCAGTCGAGCCGGAACGCCGTGGCCGGAAGGGCCATCGCGCCACCGGCGGGGCTCTGCCGGCCGGCGCGCTGGCTGATCACGCCGTAGGCCCAGCCCTTCTGGAAGTCCTCGATCGGGCTCTGCTGGTTGAGGCCCTCGTGCGCGCGCTGGCCGGTGCCACCGGTGCCGTCGTCGGCCGCGGTCGCGTACGTGTAGACGCGGACGTTCTTGACCGCGACCCGGTCGGTGCCCTGCTTGGTCTCGAACTTCGCCAGCCACATCTGGGTCTCGGCCCGGCGGTCGTTGGCCCGGATCCGGACCAGGGTCGCGTTGGGCCGGCAGACCAGCTCGACCTGCCCGATGCCGGGGACGGCCCGGGCCTTGACGTACTTCGGGCGCTTCTGGAAGCCCTGCCACTTCACGACGGCGCGGCCGGTCTGCTGGACGTTCTTGCGGGCCTTCTGGTCCTGCTGGGCCTGCTGGGGCCCGGCGTACGTCGGTGCCACGCCCAGCACGGCCAGGACGAGCACCAGCGGCAGCACGAGCGCGGCGACGAGGGAACGCCGGTGGTTCATCGCGCAGGCTTCTCGCTCTGGACGGGGGTCGCGGGAGCCGTGGCGGTGTCGTCCGGCGCGAACAGCTGGGGTGCCTGGCCCTCGAGCCAGCCCTGCTCGATCCGCACCGTCTCGTCGGGCAGGGCGACGAGGCGCTGGTCCTCGGCGATCTCCTGCGCGGACTCCAGGTAGTGCCGCATGAAGTCCCGCACCTCGTTGCGCGCGAGCGACCGCGTGGTCGTCGTGATCAACAGCTGCCGCGAGAGCGGGTACTCCCCACTGGTGATGGTCCGCTGGCTCGGGAAGATGCAGTTCGTCTGGCCGTCGGGCCGGGTGATCTCGAAGGGCCGCAGCTGGTCCTCGAACAGCTCGTAGTAGCTGAAGCGGAAGTACGCCACGTGCCCGCGGTAGCCGTTGTAGATCGTGCGCGCCCGGGCGATGCCGGAGTAGCGGCCGTCGACGGTCTTGTAACGGGCGAGCGCCGCGTTGAGGCGGTTGCGCGCCTCGGACCGGCGCTCGAAGGCCTTGTCGACGCGCTGCTGGTCCTTGGCCTTGTCGGCGGGGGGGCGCTCGTCGCGGATGCCCTTCTCCCGCTCGGCGAGTGCGATCTCGAGCTCGTCACGCGCGGCCAGCATCTCCTTGCGCGCGTTCTGGAGCTCCTGGTCGGCCTGGGCGCGGACGCGGGCGGCGTCGTCGTACTGGGCCGCCCGGACCTGCATCCAGGGCTGGCCCACGACGAAGAGCCGGGCCTCCTCGTCGGTCTCGGCGAGGTAGTAGTCCGAACGCAGGTCGACCCGCGAGGGCTCCGGGGCGCCGAGGATGTAGCGACCGAAGAAGCCGAACCCGGTGTTCTCCGTGCTGGGTCCGCCCACCTTGAGCGGGACGTCGTCGAAGCCGAGCGGTGCCTGGCTCCAGTTCGTGAGCGGCGAGCCCGCGCGGTAGATGTCGCGCACCTGGTCGACGGTGAGGCAGTCGGCACCGACGTCGGTCTCGGACTTGATGGCGACCACGATGCCCTCGGAGGCGACCTGGAACTGGACCACGTCGAGGCCGACCGCCTGGCAGGCCTCCCACTCGGCCCGGCTGATCGGGCGCGCCGAGTCGACCAGGTCGATCTGGCCGGCGCACAGCTCCTGGAACGCCTGGTCCTCGCCGTTGTTGCCGTAGCGGACCTCCGCGGCGTTGGGCGTCGCCTCGTAGAGCGCGACCTCGGCCGGGGTGAGCGAGCCGCTCGTGGAGCCGTCGAGGTCGACGATGCCGGAGGGACGCTGCGGCAGCGCGGCGTACGCCCGGTCGATGTCGGCCTGGCGCCGTTGCTCGGCGCGGAAGCTCGCGGCCTCGCCCTGGCTGACCTGCTCGGTGGCCTCCTGCGAGGGGTCCGAGCACGCTGCGAGCAGCGAGAGGCCCAGGGCGGCGACGGCGAGCGCGCTCGCGGTGCGGACGGTGCGGCGCTGGTACATCACTGACCTCCCGTGGAAGCCGGGCTCGACGGAGACCCGCTCGGCGAGCTGCTCGGCGACGCGGAGGGAGACTCGCCGAACTCGATCAGCTCGGCGACCTCGTCCTCCTCCGGCGGGTAGTGCCAGGTCTTGCCCAGGGGCAGGACCTCGAAGTCCTGGAGCGTGAGCCCCTGGAGCTCGTTGCCGCGGATCAGCCCGTCGGTCACGTCGCGCTGGGCGTAGAGCGTGGGCACCGCGGCCCGGTCGACCACGATGGCGCCGTAGGTCCGCAGGCACGCGACGATCGCGTCGGCGAGGCGCTGCTGCTGGGCGGTGAGCCTGATCTTCTTGCCGGTGATCGGGTCGACCGGCTGCGGCAGCACGACGTCGCGCTTGAGGCGGATCCGGGCACCCTCGGGGATCGAGCGCTTGCGGCCGTTGCCGTCGGTGGACGAGGCGGGCTGCACGAAGATGTTGGCCGCCGGGCCGGGGAGGCTGATCGCCAGCGCGTGGTTGATCTCGCCCGACTCCAGCTCGCCGGGACGGATCAGGCCGGCGAACAGAGGCAGTCCGGACCCGCGGGCGCCCTCCGTCCACGGCGGGCTGAAGCCCGGGCCGTTGAGGTCCCACTTGCGCATGTAGTTGTAGGAGATGGTGTTCTCGTCCTCGCGGCGGGCGCGCCAGAGGTCGTAGGCCACCGAGGCGGAGGTGTCGAAGACGGTGTACCACCCGTCGTAGCGCGGGTCCGGGTCGACGTCGTCGGGGATGTTCAGCGTGGTGGTGTCGGCGCCGTCGCCGCACACCAGCTGCCGGCAGACCAGCTGGGTCGGGCGGCCGCCGGCGACGACGGGCACCGTCCACCGCGTCGTGTTGATGTAGACGCCGTCGTCGACCAGGTCGCGGACCCGGGTGGTGCTGCCCCCGGGACCCTCCAGCACGCCGATGCGCTCCTGGGCCAGGTCGATCATGGTGTCGGAGTTCGGGTCGGCGTTGACCGAGTCGATCCGCTGGTTCCATGGTGAGGAGTCGTCGAAGAACCGGCGCTCGGGCACGTTGACCGCGGCGGCCTCGGCCGGGTCGACCGTGACGACGACCTCGGCCTTGCGGCCCCTGTCGTCGTCGCCGTCGCTGCTGCTGCAGCCGGCGAGCAGCACGGTGGCGCTCGCCAGGACGGCGGTGGCGTACTGGGCGCGTCGGCGCATGGTGGTCCGGTCCTGCTGGGGCATGGTGCTCACATCCCGTCCGGGCGACCGCGGTGCAGGGCGCTGGCGGTGGCGTCGGCGACGCGGGAGACCGCGTCGCTGAACACCGCCAGCCGGTGTCCCTCGTCCTCGGGGTCGTCGGAGATGTCGTCGATCTCGCCGGCCCGGAGCCGGGCGGCGCTGATGATGGCGTGCGCCTCCCGGCGCGACTGCAGTCGGATGAGCTCGGCGTCGAGCTCGGCCTGGGCGGTGACCAGCTCGTAGCGGCGGGTCGCCTCGACCTCCATGGCGTCGAGGTGGCGCAGCGTGGCCTGCTCGGCGGCGCGCATCCGGGCGATCACCTCGGCCGCGACCTCCTCGACCGCGCGGGCGACGTCGGCGACGCGCTCCTCGGCCACGGCCGGCAGCTCCAGGACCGCGGCGGCCTCCGGCTCCGGCTCGGGCTGGGCCTCGTGCTCGGGCTCCGACTCCACGACGGGCACGGGCTTGGGCCGGCGGACCTTCTTGGCCTTGGGCTTCTTCGGGGTCGGCTCGGGGTCGACGGCCTCGGGCTCGACGGCCTCGGGCTCGACGGCCTCGGGATCGGCGACCTCGGGATCGGCGACCTCGGGCTCGACGGCCTCGGGATCGGCGACCTCGGGCTCGACGGCCTCGGGCTCCTCCTCGGCCTCGTCCGCGGCGGGCGGCAGCGGCGGCGGGGGAGGGGTGACCC
>JAEZKN010000286.1 GCA_023415395.1 Actinomycetes bacterium | reverse complement strand
GCGCGACGCCGGGACCGTCGTCGCGCACCCGGATCTCCAGGGAGCCACCGCGCTGCTCCGCGACCACCGCGACGCGGGCGCCCGGGGCGTGGCGGGCGGCGTTGCTCAGGAGGATGTGGATGACCTGCGCGAGGTCGTCGGCCCGCACCCGCACCCACAGCCCCACGGGGGTGTAGGTGACGTCGTGCCCGAGGGCCCGGTGGACCATCACGACCGGCTCGACCAGCGCGTCGACCTCGACGTCGACGTCCCGCGCGCCACTGCCGGGGCCCATCATGCGCTCCAGGCGCTCGAGCTCGGCCCGCAGCAGCCCGACGAGGCGGTGCCGCTCCTGCGGCATCGAGCTCCGGTCCATGAGGAGGACGCGCGAGGCGTGGGCGATGCCGGCGACGGTCGCGGTGAGCTCGTGGGCCCGCTCGTGCCCCTCGCGGGCGGCGGCCTCGGCCTGCATCGTGCGGGTCGTCATCTCGACCAGGCGCCGGGTCTGCGACCCGAGCGTGGCCCGCAGCAGGTCGAACGCGCCGCCGAGGAGCAGCACCACGCCCCCCGCGCCGACCAGGACGGAGGCGATCCCGGCGGCGGTGGAGTCCGGCACCGGGCCGGCACTGCCCGCGAGGAGGACCGAGGCCACCCCGACGTAGCGGCGGAACCAGCCCGGCAGGTCCCGGCAGCGGAGCAGCTGCGCGACGATGCACCCGACCAGCGCCGCGGCCGTGACGTCCAGGGCGATCCGCCACGGCTCGGAGAGGTCCAGCGCCGGGTCGACCCCTGACTTCGCCCCGGCCAACCGCAGGACCGCGACCAGGATGCCGAGCCCGACGGCCACGGTCATCGGGTTGGGCCGGGGCGCGGGGACCCGGGCCGTGCCGAGCCGCAGCAGCAGGACGGTGAGCAAGGCGGTGGCGGCGACCGCGACACCGCTCTCCGTGCCGTACTCACCGATCGGCGAGCCCGCCACGAGCAGCAGCGAGAACGGCAGCTTCTGCACCGCGAGGAAGCCGACCGCCACCGCGAGCCAACCAGTGGCGGCGTTCGCGGACACCTGCCACTCGTAGCGCAGCACGATGGCCGCACCGAGGACGGCGACGTTCTGCAGGAGCACGGCCATCTCGCCCGCCTGCGCGAACCGGTGGTACGCCGAGCCGTGCAGCACCGCGGCGAGGGTCAGCGGGCTGAGCAGGAGCACCGCCAGAAGCACCATCCCCGACGGCGGGATGCTGCCGGCGGGTGCGCCCTCCAGGAGCACGTGCGGCGCCACGGACCGAGGCCCGACGCTCTCCTCCCGAGTGCTCGGACCTGGCTCCCGGGACCACCACGTGCTGCGCTCCATGCCGAGACCTCCAGGTGTCCAGCATGGGCACCGGACTCCCCGCGTCCGGGGGAAGTCGCGAACTCGACCCCCAGTGGTCTAGTCAGCCGTGGAAGCGTGTCCGCCGAGGTACGCCGCCACCAGGGCGCCCAGGTGCGCGAGGTCGTAGCCGCCTTCTTGGACGACCACGCTCGGCACGCCCAGGTCGCCGAGCACCCGGCCGGCCGCGCGGAAGCCGTCCGCGGTCACCTGCAGCGGGCTCTCGGGGTCGTCGCCGGCCGCGTCGACGCCGAGCGAGACGACCAGCGCGTCGCAGTCCGACACCCACGCGGCGAGGTCGGCGACCGCGGCCACCCACGGCCCGTCGCCGGTCCCCTCCGGGAGCGGGAGGTTGCGCGTCGCGCCCGCCCCCGCGCCGCCGCCGGTCTCGCTCGCGTGCCCGAAGAGATGTGGGAACCAGCCCGCCGCCGGGTCGACGTGCAGCGAGCCGTAGCGGACGTCCGGCCGCTCCCAGAACACCGCCTGCGTGCCGTTGCCGTGGTGCGCGTCGACGTCGATGACCGCCACCCGCTCGTGGCCGGCCGCGCGCAGCGCCTCGGCGGCGACGGCCGCGTTGTTGAGGTAGCACGAGCCGCCGTAGCCCCGCGGCGTGACGTGGTGGCCCGGCGGACGACAGAGCGCGTACGCCGTGCGCTCCCCCGCGAGCACGAGGTCGACCGCCGTCAGGGCGACGTCGACGGCGGCGCGGGCGGCCTCCCAGGTGCCGGGCCCGACCAGCGTCATCGTGTCGTAGCAGTAGGTGCCGGCGCGGGCGTGCGTCGCCGCCGGCGCGGTCGGCGGCATGCCGGCCAGCATCGCCTCGGTCGCGAAGACATAGGGCACGACCCGGTCCTGACCGACCAGCTCGTCGTACGGACCCTGGGCCCACTCGCGGGCGATGTGCGCGAGGTGCTGGAGGAAGTCGTCGTCGTGCACGGCGCGCAGGACGTCGTCGTCGTGCGTCGTCGCCTCGTGCAACGGGTGACCGGCGAGGGCTTCGAGGACGACGTCGACGCGCTCGGGCAGCTCGGTGCCGGGAGTCGGGACGCCGACCCACACCTCGTGCTTGGGGACGTGCTGCTTGGTCGCGGGTGACCAGACCACGGGGATGCGCACGGCCTCAGCATCCCACCGCGGCGGCCCCGCTCGGGCAGGATGGGCGCATGCCGCGCGCCCGTGACCTGGACGTCCGGATCGGCACGCTGCCGACCGGCCCGACCAACTCGGTCCTCGACGTCGCGGGGGTGGGCCTGGGCCACGCGACCGTCTGGCGCGACGAGCCGCTGGTCGCCCGCACCGGGGTGACCTGCCTGCTGCTGGCCGAGGACGCCTACCGCCGGCCGCTGCCCGCGGGCGGAGCCGTGCTCAACGGCGCGGGCGAGTGCACCGGCTTCATCACCGCGGGCGAGTGGGGTGCGGTCGAGACGCCGGTCTACCTGACCTCGACCATGCAGCTCGGGCGCGTCTACGACGCGGCCTGCGAGATCGAGCTCGAGCGCGACGGCGGCGTCGCCGAGGACGTGGTGATCCCGGTGGTCGGCGAGTGCGACGACTCGTTCCTCAACGACTGCCGGCGGATGCACGTCACCGCCTCCGACGTGCGCGCCGCGCACGCCGCCGCCCTGGCCTCCCGCGGCTCCTCGGCGCCACCGGAGGAGGGTGCCGTCGGCGCCGGCACCGGCATGTCCTGCCTGGGCTTCAAGGGCGGCATCGGTACGGCGTCCCGCGTGACGCCCGAGGGTCACACGGTCGCCGTGCTGCTGCTGACGAACTTCGGCAGGCGCGAGGAGCTCGTCGTCGCCGGCACCCCGGTCGGGCGGCTGCTGCCGCCGGCGCCCTCGGAGCCGGAGAAGCCCGCCGGCTCGTGCCTGGGCGTCGTCGTCACCGACGCCCCCGTCGACGGCGCGTCCTGCGCCCGGATGGCCCGGCGGATCGGACTCGGGCTGGCGCGGGCGGGCTCGGTCGCCCACCACGGCAGCGGTGAGATCTTCCTGGGCGTCGGCACCGGGCTGCGGCTCGACCGCGACCAGCAGATGTCGTCCGTGCCCCTCTCGGGACGCGGGATCGACCCCCTCTTCGCCGCGGTCGTCGAGGCGGCCGAGGAGGCGGTGCTGAACTCGATGTTCGCCGCTCCGACCGTCGTCGGGCGCGGCGGCAACGCCAGCGAGTCCTTGCACTCGCCCGAGGTGCTGGAGGTGCTGGCATGAGCGCGACGTCGTCGGAGGTGCGGATCCCGGTCCGCGACGGGGTCGAGCTGGCCGCGACCCTCTACCTGCCCGACCCGGCCGGGGGCCGGCAGCCGTGCCTGCTCGAGGCGCTGCCCTACCGCAAGGACGACCTGACATCGTCGTACGCCTCGAGCTATGAGCACCTGCGCGACGAGCACGGCTTCGCCGTCTGCCGGCTCGACCTGCGCGGCACCGGCTCGTCGTCGGGCGACGCCACCGACGAGTACCCGCCCGAGGAGCAGGCGGACCTGGTCGAGGTGATCGCGTGGCTCGCCGCGCAGGAGTGGTGCAACGGCAGGGTCGGCATCTTCGGCACGTCGTACTCCGGCTTCAACGGCCTCCAGCTCGCCTGCGAGCGCCCTCCCGGGCTGGGGGCGGTGTTCTCGATCTACAGCAGCGACGACCGCTGGACCGACGACGTGCACTGGCGCGGAGGGGCGCTCAAGCTGGTCGACCTCGTCGACTACTGCCACTACATGACGCCGATGTGCGTGCTGCCGCCCGTGCCGGCCCTGTGGGGGCCGGGGTGGCGCGAGGAGTGGGAGCGGCGCCTGGCGACCAACGAGCCGTGGGGCCTGACCTGGCTGCGCGAGAGCACCCACGGCGACTACTGGCAGCACGGGTCGGTGCGGGCCGGCGGCACCAGCGAGGGCTACGACCGCATCGAGGTCCCGACGATGATCGTCGCGGGCTGGGCCGACGGCTACCGCAACAACTCCTTCCGCACCATGGCCGCACTCGCCGCGAACGGCGTCCCGCACCGGCTGCTCGCCGGGCCGTGGGCCCACGCCGACCCCAAGACCGCGATGCCCGGTCCCCGCATCGACCTCGATGTGGAGATGGCGGCGTGGTTCGACCGCTGGCTGCGCCCTGCGGCGGTCGAGGAGGTTGCGCAGCAACCGTCGGTGGTTGAGGAGGTTGCGCAGCTACCGTCGGTGGTTGAGGAGGTTGCGCAGCAACCGTCTCGAAACCACGACTCCGGGCTCGACGTGTTCGTCCGCACCTCGACCGTGCCCGAGCCCGACCTCGACCTCCACGAGGGCTACTGGGTCTCGCTGCCGTCGGTCCCGCCGACGGTGCCGGTGGAGGTCCCGCTCGCCGGACGCGAGCCGCTGGCCGTCGTGCCCGACACCGGCACGGCCGCCTGGATCGACTGCGCCGGCCACCTGCCCTGGGGGCAGTCCGGAGACCAGCGCTGGGACGACGCCCGTTCGCTCACCTGGGACACCGCTCCCCCGGCGGACCCGGTCGTCGGCCACCCGGTCGCGCGCCTGCGCGTCAGCGTCGACCAGCCGCTCGCGTCGCTGTCGGTGAAGCTGTGCGACGTCTTCCCCGACGGCACGTCCGCGCTGGTCTCCCGCGGCACGCTCGACCTGACCTTCCGCGACGGCGTCCACGGTGCGCCGTCGCGGCTGGTGCCGGGCGAGGAGTACGACGTCGAGGTCGAGCTCGACGCCTGCGCCTACGCGTGGTCCCCCGGCCAGACCCTGCGGGTCAGCATCACCGGCGCCGACTGGCCGAACACCGTGGCCCCTCCAGCCCCGGTCGTGCTGACCGTCCACTCCGGCGTCGTGTCCCTGCCGGTGCTCCCGGGCTCCTGGCCCGAGCCGACCTTCACGCCCGGCGCCGAGCACACCTCGGAGTCCGCTGAGGGGGTGCGCTGGTCGATCGAGGACGACGTCATCGGCCGCCGCACCATCGCCCACACCTCCTCGGTGTCGGAGTACGACATCCCGCACGACGGCACCGCCCGCGAGGAGTACCTCGGTGCCGTCTCCGTCGACCGCCGCACCTGGGACCAGACCTCCCACGCCGTCACGACCTACGACCTGACCTGGCCCGGGATCGAGGTGCGGGTGGTCTCGAGCATGGACATCACCATCACCGAGCCCGGCCTGGACGTCGCCATCGAGACCGTCGCGACGCTCAACGGCGAGCACGTCTCGACGCGGACGTGGTCGGAGCGGGTGCCGCGGTCGGCGTGGGGGGCAAGAAGGTCAGATCACGCGGGCTTCCGGGCGGTCGCGGGCACTCCGGCTCCCCTCTAGGCCAGTTCCCTCCACAAGAGGGTCACAGCGAATAGCCTCCGCCGATGATCGTGAATCCGTAGGTATCTCGCAGTTTGTCGATCACGTCCGGGGGGATCGGAGTTGTCGCCGCGGCTGACTCTTCCAGCCACTCGGACCAAGGCTCTGCCGGACCCGCACTACCTTTCGCCTTGCCGAAGAGCGCGATCGATCGACTGCCTAGAGTTGGGTCATGGCGAGCGGCATAGTGCACTCCCGAGAAGCCCGCTTCCCGTAGGCGCAGGGCCCACTGCTGGGTCCTGGGGTAAGTCGTACTCTCCTCACCGGTTGACGCTTCAGCAGTAAGCCCGAACCGTCCGATGACGGAGGGGTGAGTCATGTCTGCAAGGCGAAGGTCGGACTGCACGAAGATTGTCGCGACAACCCGGGCGTCGAGTTCGCGCTGAGGCAAGTATGTGAGCCTCCCGAACACCTCGAGCGCCGCGCCGACCGGGTGGGTGGACATGTAGCACGTCCCCCAGTCCGTCCCTGGCTCTGGAGGATTCCACCGCCCGTCCTGGTCCGTGCCGAAGTACAGCGAACCGAACTCCTGCCGATGAACGCGGGCAAGAGGCTGGTGGGCCCTCCATACGTATGACGGAAAATCGTCCAGCTCAGCCGCGTTAGGCGGCGGAGCCGGGACGCTCATGCCGCTAGCCTCCGAGCCGTCCTGCGTGCCGAGTCGAGGAGAGGTTGCTCGGCACCGGCAGCCTGGATCCATTCTGCTGGTGTCTGGTCCGCCAACTCTGGCTGAGGCGAGTTCGCCCATGCCAGAACCGTCTGTGGGTCAAACGCAGTCCCCAGAGCCTCGACCCATGTGACGAAAGTAGCCTGCGCCGACGGGCGCACCTTCCGCTCGCTCACGTCGAACTGCCAAGCGGGATACCACGTGGTTCCGCGACCGGGTACGCCTAGCAGCCGACCAGCACGAACTCGCTTGTGAAGAGCCTGACGGGTGACTTGCAGGAGCCGCGCGGCCGCGGAGGTGTCGAACCGATCCTCGCCCAACATCTCACGCAGAAGGACCGGCCCCACCACCGCCCGGGCAGCCTCTCTGCCAAGTTCTAGGGCCTCTTCCTCGGAGACATGCTCGACAAGTGCCCACATGCGTTTGTCCTGCGTCAGCTCCTGACGCAGGCCCTCTTCTATGGCTGCGAACGTGTCCACTTCTCCAGTGTCGCGAAGAGGCGTCAACCCGTCAACCCCTCCGCGGCCGCGTCTATCGCCGCCTCTGGCGCCGCGGCGCGGGACGACGCCAGTGGTCAGGCGGCTGGTTCGTAGGCGATCTGAATCGGCGTCCGCCACAGCTCCAGCACCGGCGATCGCTTCGTGGGCGCACCGGGGAGCCGGCGGGTGCCGGTGTGGTCGACGACGTAG
>JAEZKN010000070.1 GCA_023415395.1 Actinomycetes bacterium | reverse complement strand
ACCTTGCGCTGCGCGGATGAGCGCGATCTCCTCGCCGAGCAGGCCGCTGGAAGCAGATGCAGCAGGAGCTGCTGCTGCGTGCTCGGGCGGCCTTTTGGCGTCGCGCGGTTCTTTCGAGACGCCATCGGGCGCTGGCGCATCAGGAAGGCGATCGATCGCGATCGACGGTACGACGCTCACGGGCGTCTCCGCGGGCTCGAGCACCGGAGCAGCCGGAGCCGTGATCGCAGGGGCGGAGGCGGCGCGCTCGGGCGCGTCCTCGGTCCTCGTGAGGGCGACGACGCCGAGCAGCGCAACGGCGCAGACGCCGATCGCCGCGGAGGTTACGCCGAAGAGGCGTCCGAGGCCGCGCTGCTTGCTCTCCGATAGCGCGAGCGAGGCGATCGGCATCGCGAGCCAAGGCTTCTCAGCCAGCCGCTTCTGGAACGCCGCCGCTGACGGAGGAGGGCCGCAGTCACTCGGTCCCCAATCCTCGCGAGCCGTCTCGAGGAGGGCTCTCTCTCTCGACGAAAGATCACTCACGGTTCGGTCCTTTCCGGAAGCGCGTTGGTCGCTTCGAGCAAACGCCGGAACTGCTCGCGCGCGAGGCGCAGCCGCGAGTACACGGTGTTCACGTTGATCTCGAAGAGCTCAGCGACCTCGTGGGCCTTCATTTCTTCGACGTCCATCAGCACGAAGACCAGGCGCTTCTCCTCATCCATGCGGAGCAAGACGGACTCGAGGGCACGCAGGCCTTCGCTCCGGACGATCATCTCGAAGGGCCCCGGCGCCCCGTCGCCGACGTCCTCGTCGATCGGCTCGTGCGCGGGCCTGTTCCGCGCGCGCCGCCGCTCGTACGTCACGATCCAGCGTGCGATCCGGAAGAGCCAGGTTCGGATGCTGCTCCGTCCCTCGAACTCCGGGAGGCGACGATGCACGACGACGAAGACATCCTGGACGGCGTCCTCGACCGCAACGAGCGGCAGACCGAATGCGCGGAGCGACCGCCATACGAAGCGGTAGTGCTCCTGGTAGACCTGCTCGAACGAGAGCGTCGTATGAGCGGCTGGTATGCACTCGGCGGCCGCGTCTCGCAACTCCGCGGCGAGCGCGAGCTCCGCGGCGGTTCCAGAGGCAAGACGCGGCGACGGCGGCCAGCGCCGCGCGCCGGTCGGCGAGCGACGGCGCCTTGTACAGGTACGCGACGCCCTCCTCGGTGACGACGTGCGACACGTCGTCGCCGTAGATCATCACCGGCGCGAGCGGCATGCCGGCCTTCTCGCCGACGTCGACGGCGTCGAGGCTCTCGACGAACGTCGGTACGCCGCCCGCGCGGAAGGTCTGGGCCATCTGCACGACGAGCTTGCGCCCGCGCCGGTCGGCACCGTCGCCGGACGCGAGGTCGAGCCAGGCCGGCGTCGAGTGCCGGCGCCCGTGCGGGTCGTGCCCCATGTTCGGTGCGCCGCCGAAGCCGGAGAGCCGGCCGTCGGTGACGGTGGAGGAGTTCGCGTCGCCGTCGATCTGGAGCGACGAGCCGATGAACATGTCGATGGCGTACTGCCCCGCCAGCTGGGCGAGCACCCGGTTCGAGCGCAGGGAACCGTCGCGGCCGGTGAAGAACACGTCCGGGCGGGCCGCGGTGTAGCGCTCCATCCCGGCCTCGCCGCCGAAGCTGTGGATCGACTCCACCCAGCCGGACTCGATGGCGGGGATGAGCGTCGGGTGAGGGTTGAGCACCCAGTGCCGGGCGACCTTGCCCTTGAGGCCGAGCGACTCGCCGTACGTCGGCAGCAGCAGCTCGATGGCAGCGGTGTCGAACCCGACGCCGTGGTTGAGCGACGCCACCTGGTGCCGCTCGTAGACGCCGCGGATGGCGATCATCGCCTTGAGGATCTCGACGTCGCCGATGTGGCGGGGGTCGCGGGTGAACAGCGGCTCCAGCGCGAACGGGCGGTCCGCGGCCACCACGAAGTCCACCCAGTCGCTCGGGATGTCCACGCGGGGCAGGTCCCCGCGCTCGCCGACGACCTCGTCGACCTGCACGACCACCACGCCGTCGTGGAACGCCGCCGCCTCGGCGATCGTGGGGGTGTCCTCGGTGTTGGGGCCGGTGTAGAGGTTGCCGTCGGGGTCCGCGGCCGACGCGCAGAGCAGCACGACGTCCGGGGCCAGGTCGACGAACATCCGGGCGTACAGCTCGACGTAGGTGTGGATCGCGCCGATCGTGACCGTCCCGTCCTCGACCAGCTGCGCGATCCGGACGCTCTGCGGGCCGGCGTACGCGAGGTCGAGCCTGGTCGCGAGGCCGCGCTCGAACAGGTCGAGGTGCTCGGGGCGGGAGACGGACGAGATCAGCAGGTGGAGGTCGTGCAGGCGCTCCGGGTCGCACTCGGCCAGGGTGCGGGACAGGTAGTCGGCCTGCTTCTGGTTGTCGCCCTCCAGCGCGACCCGGTCGCCGGGATGGATCACCGCGTGCAGCAGGTCGGGGAGCTGTCCCGCACGCACGACCTTGCCGTTCGCATGGTCGGCGGCCGCGTCGAGCCGGTCACGCTTCGCGCGGCGGCGCTTGTCCCATCGGGTGTCGGTCACGATGCTCTCCTCGGGTGGGGCAGTGCCCCCGAGTCCACCCGAGGTGGAGCATCGTCGAATCAGTCAGGTGACTGCGTTCTGGCGCCCCTCAGCGCAGGACGCCGCGCACCGGCTCACCGGGGTACGCGCCGACGTCCAGCGCCCCGTCGCGGATGACGAACGTGCCGCCGACCAGCAGGTGCCGCACGCCGGCCGAGGGGCGCGTGGGGTCGGTGACCGTCGCGTGGTCGGTGACCGCCGCCGGGTCGAGCACGACCAGGTCGGCGTCCGCGCCCGGCTCGAGCCGTCCCTTGGTGCGCATCGCGGGCGCGACCTCGTCGAGCACCCGGGCGGGCAGGAAGGAGCAGCGGCGGAAGGCCTCGGGCCACGACCACAGGCCGTGCTCGAGCACCATCAGGCGCAGGCTGCGGGCGAAGGTGCCCGAGGTGCGGGGGTGCGTGGAGGCGCCCGGCGGCAGCGGCCACTCGCGGGTGTCGTGGCGGCGGTCTGGCCACTCCAGCGGCATCGCGTCGCTCGCGACGATCGCGTCGGGGTAGGCCAGCGCCCGCCGCAGGATGGCGCGGTCGGACTCCTGGCGGTCGTCGAGGAACTCCACGACGCAGGTGGCGCCCGGGTCGAGCTCACGCAGCTCCGCGAGACGGCGTACGTCGGCGATGCGCTCGCCGCTGCCCAGCATCACGATGCTGGAGGCCGTCAGGCCCCACGCGCCGAGCCGCTCCGGCGCCAGGAAGAACGCGCCGATGCTGGTGCTGCCCATGCCGTAGGGGTAGACCTCGACACTCACGCGCGAGCCCGCGGCCCGGGCTTCGTCGAGCGTGCCGAGCACCCGGTCGACGTGGCGGCGCGAGGTGCTGTTGACG
This sequence comes from Actinomycetes bacterium, assembly GCA_023415395.1. Taxonomy (GTDB): domain Bacteria; phylum Actinomycetota; class Actinomycetes; order Propionibacteriales; family Nocardioidaceae; genus Nocardioides. The sequence goes on along the minus strand of JAEZKN010000070.1, from coordinate 2,888 downwards.
TGGCAGTGGTGCATCGCCGCGCCGGTCTCCTGCGCGGCGAGCGCGACCTCGCTGCTGCCGTCGATCGGCGTGGTGGGGTCGGCCTCGACCAGCTCGCGCACGTGGGTGAAGGTGGGCGCCCCGGCCCGGGCGGCGAGGCGGGCCACCTCGACGTACTCCCGCGGGTCGGAGCGCGGGGCGTAGCCCATCAGGATCCCGATGCCGAGCGCGCCGCCGGCGAGCTCGCGCTCGAGCAGCTCCAGCCACGCCGCGAGCTCGCGGGGGGAGGACGTGCGCTGCCAGTCCGGGTTGCCCAGGATGTCGGTGGTGGAGTCGAAGCGGGCGGTCGGCTCGACGCCGGCCAGCACCTGGGCGCGGGCGTCGGCCCACGACGCGGAGAACCCGTAGTTGAGCACCCGGCCCTCGGCGGCAGCGTCGGCGTAGGCCCGCTCGATCGGCATCAGCCCGGCCTCGAGGTCGAGGTTGGTCGTGACGCCGTCGAAGGCCTGCAGCCGCTGGCCCGCGATCGAGTGGACGTGGCTGTGCAGGTCGACGAAGCCGGGGCCCACGACCAGGCCGGTCACGTCGAGGACGGTGGCGCCGTCCTCGAGCACCGGGACGGGCGAGACCTCCGCGACGTGGCCGTCGCGGCCGACGACGTCGGCGACGGCCTCCGTCCCGGCCGCAGGGTCGATGACGCGCCCGCCGCGCAGGATGATCGAGCTCACCGGCCCATCCTCCCGTCCCGGTGGGACGCCCGGGTTGTCGGATCGGACAGAACTCAGGCGCAGAGCCCGTTCGCGGCGGCGTTCTCGGCGGATCCGCTGGGGTTGCGCCCGCTGATCGCGCCGCGGCCGAACGCGCCGAGCGGCTCGTCGTCGATCACCTTCTGCCAGAGCTGGTCGGCCTCGGGGGTCAGCTGGAGCCGTCCCCAGTTCGGGTCGCCGAGGGGGAACTCGGCGGTCGGCGCGGTGACGAACCGGATCTTGGCCAGGTCGGCGTGGCGCACGGACGAGGCCAGCTGGACCAGCTCGCCGACGCTCGCGAGCTCGGGGTTGGTGGTGATGGAGTCCGCGAGCGCGCTGGCGAACTTGTAGAGCTTGTCGGGCCGGGACAGCGTGTTCGCCGACATCACCCGGCTCAGCATCGAGGCGACGAACGCCTGCTGGCGCTTCATCCGGCCCAGGTCGGAGTTGGGCGTCGAGGTGCGCTGCCGCACGTAGGCCAGCGCGTCCTCCCCGTGCAGGACCTGGGTGCCGGCGTCGAGGTGGATGTTGTGCTCGTCGTCGTCGATGTCGGCCGGGATGCAGACCTGCACGCCGCCGATGGCGTCGACCATGTCCTTGAAGCCGCCGAAGTCGACCACGACGTAGTCGTCGATGAAGACCCCGGTGACCGCCTCGGTCTGGGCGACCGTGCAGGGTGCCCCGCCCACGGCGTACGCCTCGTTCCAGGGGACCTGGCTCGCGGCGGGGATCGCCTTCCTGCCGTCGTGGCACTCCGGACGGTCGACCAGCGTGTCGCGGGGGATCGAGATGCCGTAGGCCTCGCGCCGGCCGTCCGCGACGTGCAGCAGCATCGTCAGGTCCGAGCCTCCGAGGCCGCCCTCCTTGTCGATCCCGCAGCCGTCGCAGTCGCGGGTGTCGGTGCCGATGACGAGGAGGTTGAACGCGCCCGTCGGGAGCTCGGGCTCGGCCCGCTCGACGCCCGGCGGGTGCACGATGGCCCCGCCCTCGTCGATCTTGGAGTCCACCCGCTGGTAGGCGAAGACGACGCCGGCGCCCGTCAGCAGGGCGACGACCAGCTCGGCCACGACGATCACGGTGATGACCGTGCGCCGATGACGTCGCGTGGTGTTTCGGGGCACGCGGACTTCCTCTCACACAGGACTCCGAGATCCTCACCCAGCCTAGCCAGCAGCACCATGGCCCTTTCGTACGAGTTGACCCCCGCGTCCGCGTAGGCTCACCGCCGTGTCCGAATCCCGCCAGAAGTTGTCGGCGGGGGCGGTCAGGATGGAGCCATGACGACAGCGACCCTCGACCCGGAGTCGTGCTACCGCGCAGTGAAGTCGCGGGACCGTCGCTTCGACGGCGTCTTCTACACCGCGGTGCGGACCACCGGCATCTACTGCCGCCCGTCCTGCCCGGCGCGCACCCCGGCGTTCCCGAACGTCACGTTCCACCCCAGTGCCGCGTCCGCGCAGGCCGCCGGCTTCCGGGCCTGCAAGCGGTGCCTGCCCGACGCGACCCCCGGCAGCCCCGACTGGGACGTCGCGGCGACGGCGGCGGGCCGGGCGATGCGGCTGATCGCCGACGGGGTGGTCGACCGCGAGGGGGTCGACGGCCTGGCCCGACGGGTCGGCTACACCCCCCGCCACCTCAGCCGCCTCCTCACCGCCGAGCTGGGGGCCGGTCCGCTGGCCCTGGCCCGCGCTCGTCGGGCCCAGACCGCGCGGGTCCTGATCGAGACCACCGAGCTCACCTACGCCGACGTCGCGTTCGCGTCCGGCTTCGCCAGCGTGCGCCAGTTCAACGACACGATCCGCGAGGTCTATGCCTCCTCGCCGACCGACCTGCGCGGACGCCGCGGGGGACGGCCGGCCACCGGCACCGTCACGATGCGGCTGGCCGTGCGCACGCCGTACGCAGGTCGCGCGCTGCTCGGCTTCCTCGCGGTCCGGGCGGTCCCGGGCGTCGAGGCCGCCGGTCCTGGGTGGTACGCCCGGACGCTGTCGCTGCCCCACGGCACCGGCATCGTGCGCCTCGAGGTGCCCGACGTCGAGTCGTCGGGGGAGACGGCGTTCGCGACGGCGACGTTCACCCTCGACGACCTGCGCGACACCGCGGCTGCGACCGAGCGCGTGCGCCGGATGCTCGACGCCGACTGCGACCCGGTCGCGGTGGCCG
>JAEZKN010000002.1 GCA_023415395.1 Actinomycetes bacterium | reverse complement strand
GTGCTGCCGGTGGAGCACAACACCTCGCGGCCCTTGTCCGACCGCAGCGGGTGGCCGGAACCCGTGGGGTCGACCCGCGCTGCTCGGGCCGGCTCCACGCTGAGCGCCCGTCGCCCGGACGACGCGGCCGGAGACCTGGCCCCTGGGCATCTGGATCTCAGACCGCTGGCGCTCGCAGGAAGCGTACGTCGGATCCGGGCAGGATGGCCTACCCGATCTGGGTGAGATGGGCGGGTGGGCGCCGTCTGTGTCCGCGACGCGACGAGGGTCTCGATACGCCTCGCTCGTGCCTCGCTCGGCTACTCGACCGGCGAGGTGACGGGGGTCTCGATACGCCTCGCTCGTGCCTCGCTCGGCTACTCGACCGACGAGGGTGGGCTGAGGCGCGCTCGGCTACTCGACCGGCGAGGTGACGGGGGTCTCGATACGCCTCGCTCGTGCCTCGCTCGGCTACTCGACCGACGAGGCCGCGAGGGTCTCGATACGCCTCGCTCGTGCCTCGCTCGGCTACTCGACCGACGAGGGTGGTCTGCGGCGCGCTCGGCTACTCGACCGACGAGGGTGGGCTGAGGCGCGCTCGGCTGCTCGACCGGCGAGGGGGTGCGGATGGGCTGGCCTGTAGGCCGGGTTCTGTAACGCCGAAGCGTGGCGACCATCCATCTACGAGCGCCGTTGCCGACGCCCTCCAGCGGTCTACCCGCGCACTCGGGCGGGCCGCCCTCAGTCATGCGCGCGTCCGGTGCGAGCACCGGACTTCTTGACCTTGCTCCAGGTGGGGTTTGCCGAGCCGGCCGGGTCGCCCCGGTCGCTGGTGGTCTCTTACACCGCCGTTTCACCCTTGCCCCTGCACGCAGGGGCGGTCTGTTCTCTGTGGCACTGTCCCGCGGGTCGCCCCGGGTGGGTGTTACCCACCACCTTGCCCTGTGGAGCCCGGACCTTCCTCGGGGAGTCGCCTCCACGCGGTCGCCCGGCCAGCCCATCCGCACCCTCATGATAGGGCAGCACGGGTCCATCGGCACGGGTACGCCCAAGGCCGCCAGGGCGTAGCGTCGATCGGGTGGCAGAGCCGCACCAGCCCCGCCGCACGGTGGGCACTCTCGGGTTGACCTTCGTCGCGGTCGGCGGCGTGGTCGGCTCGGGGGTCCTGTTCGCCCCCCTGTTCGCGGCCAGGCAGGCGGGCCCGGCCGCCATCGTGGCGTGGCCCATCGCCGGCCTGATGTTCGTGACCATCGCCTTGGTCTTCGCGGAGGTGGCGGCGATGCTGCCGGTCGTCGGCGGCCTCGGCCTGTTGCCCACCTTCAGCCACGGTCAGGGGGTCGGCATCGCGATCGGCTGGGTGGCGTGGGTCGGCTACGTGACCGCGGCGCCGATCGAGACCCAGGCGATGCTGGAGTACGCCAGCAACGAGCGCGCCTTCGACTGGCTCTTCGTCGCCGAGACCTCCACGAGCGGGCAGAGCGCGCTGAGCGCTCCTGGCCTGCTCGCCGCGACCGTCGTCCTCGCCGGGTTCACCGCCCTCAACGCGTTCGGGGTGACGCTGTTCACGCGAGTCAACAACGTGCTCACCTGGGTCAAGCTCGTCATCCCGGTGATCGTCGCCGTCGCGCTGCTCGCCCACTTCTCGAGCGCGCCGATCCACGAGAAGGGCTTCGCCCCGGAGGGGACGATCGGGGTGCTGACGGCCATCACCTCGGGTGGTGTGGCCTTCGCCTTCCTCGGCTTCCGGCACGCCCTCGACCTCGCCGGCGAGGCGCGGCGGCCGCAGGTGACCATCCCGGTCGCCCTGGTCGGCGGGATCCTGCTCTGCACCGTGCTCTTCACGCTCCTCCAGCTCGGGTTCGTCGGAGCCATCGACCCCGCCTCGGTCGGCGGGGGCTGGGGCGAGCTCGACCGCGGCGGGGCGAACGGTCCGCTGGCCGCCGTCCTGACCGGCCTGGGCCTGACGTTCATCGCCCGGCTGGTCGTCGTCGACGCGGTGCTGGGGCCCTTCGGCGCGGGTCTGGTGTCCACCGCCTCGACGGGTCGGCTCGCGGTGGCGGTCTCGCGCAACGGCCTCTTCCCGCGTGCGGTGTCCGTCTTCTCCCGCCACGGCGTCCCGATGCGGGCGATGGTGCTCAACCTCGTCGTCGGGCTGGTGCTGCTGCTGGCGTTCCGCGACGGGTGGTCGGAGCTGCTGGCCTTCAACTCCGGCGCCATCGTGCTGTCGATGTGCCTGGGCCCGATCACCGTCGTCGCGCTGCGCCGCCTGGTGCCGGAGCGCAGGCGGCCCTTCCGCCTCCCCGCGCTGCCGGTCATCTCCCGGTTCGCCTTCGTGGTCGTCAGCCTGACCATCTACTGGACCGGCTGGGAGACGATGATCAAGCTGACCATCCCGATCGCGGTCGGCGTGGTGGTCCTGGCCTGGCGCCTGGTGCGGGACCCACGGCTGCGGGACTCGCTCGCGCTGCGCTCGCTGGTCTGGCTGGGTCCGTACTACGTGGGGCTGCTCGCGTTGACCCTCGTCGGCTGGTTCGGCGGCGGCCTGGAGCTGATGCCCTTCGGTGTCGACATGGTGCTGGTCGCGGCGTTCGCGCTCGTGATGTTCGAGTGGGGCGTGCGCTCGGCGCTGCCCGCAGGGGCCGCGGCGGCCGCGGTGGCCGCCGTCCCGGAGGCCGGGTCGGTCGAGGCGGCGGCCGCGGTCGAGGAGCACCGCCCACCGGCGCGGGACGTCGACTAGCCCAGGACCGATCGGCAGGGCGGAAGGACTCGTCCGGGGGAGCGGCAGTCCGTGCTCCAATGAGGCGCGGTGGCGCCCCTTGGCGTGCTCGTTCGTCCTCCTCGGGAGTCGTGGTTGCTGTGAACTACTGGATGAGCGTGGTCTTTCGGGCCATTCCGCTCGCGATGATGGGCGTCTGCGTCGGGCTCGGCCTCTACGTCTGGCACGACGGCGACGCCCCCGGCAACTTCGTCGCCGGCCGGGTGGTGACCATGCTCGGCGCCATCTGCGTGTGCCTGTTCTGCACCGCGGCCACGATCATCCGGCAGCTGATCGGCCGCTTCAACGGCTTCGATCGGGTCTTCTACCCGGCGCTGGGCTACGCCACCGCCGCCGGCACCGTCGTGTACGGCGCCACCCTGTTCGCCGGGGTCTCCGGATCGGGCCAGAACCCGGAGTACGTCGCCGGCCACGTCGTCCTCGGCCTCGGCCTGATCAGCGGCTGCGTGGCGACGGTCGCGGCCGCGTCCACGAAGTTCTCGATGATCCCGGCCAACTCCGCCCGTCCTGTCGGCGACCACCAGGTCCCCACCGGTGCCTTCGGCCGCGGCTCCGTCGCGGTCCTCGGCGCCATCCCGGTGGTGCTGGCCCTGGTGGGCTGGTCCTTCGCGATCGTCAACCTCGTCATGCCGGTCTCCCCGAGCAGGTTCACCGTCGGCCACGTGGTCAGCGGCCTGTCGATGATCTGCACCAGCCTGATCGGCCTGGTCTGGAGCATCCTGCGCCAGGTCCAGGACTCCTACGGCCCCCGCGACCGTGTCGGCTGGCCCTGGCTCGTGATCGTGATGGGCGCCGCCGCCATGACCTGGGGCATCGTGCTGCTCGCCCTCGACTCCGAGCCCTACTACCAGACTCCCGGCTTCGTGCTGGTCGGGCTGGGCCTGGTGTGCTTCAGCATCCTGAGCAAGGTCGGGTTGCTCGCCCTGGTGTGGCGGCGCACCTTCGCCCTGGCCAACCGGGTGCCGATGATCCCGGTGGTGACCGCGCTGGCCTGCCTCTTCCTCTCGGCGTTCGTCTTCCAGGCCGCGGTCACCGACAGCAACGTCTTCATCGCCGCGCGGGTGCTGGCCGGCCTCGGCGCCGTCTGCTTCACGCTCTTCTCGATCGTCTCGATCCTGGAGAGCGGCACGTCGAAGTGAGCGGTGGGTGGTGGCCACCTACAGTGTCGGCGTGCTGCCCGACGGTTACGAGATCCGGCCCCTGCGCGAGGGCGACTGGCCCCAGGTGGGAGAGGCCTACCGGCGCAACCGGGAGCACCTGGTGCGCTGGGACCCCGAGCGGCCGGCGTCG
>JAEZKN010000619.1 GCA_023415395.1 Actinomycetes bacterium | reverse complement strand
GCCCGGGCGTGCGCCTCGATGGCCTCCCCCACACGGGCCGCGGTGGCGTCGGGGACGCTGACCCGGCCGGCCATCATGGCCAGCAGGACCCGCTCCTTGGCGGCCGACGTGGCCATCGCGTCGGCCGTGGCGGCGTCTCGGGGCTCGGCGCGTTCGCGGTCGATGACCGCGCGGACACCGGGGAGCTCGTCGGCGGTGGCGTGCCACGCGGCGACCACGGCGCTCTCGAGGTCCATCGGCTGCTGGACCAGCTCGCGCTCGATCCGGCCGGCCAGCCGGGTGTGCCACCGCAGCTGCAGGGCGCCGAGCAGCTCGAGGTCGTCCTCGAAGGCCTCGGCGACACCGGGCACGTCGAGCGGGAGGCGGCCGTCGCGACGCTCGTCGGCGACCGCGATGACCTCGCGGAGGATCTCTCCGCAGGAGTGGAAGGACGTCCAGGTCATGGGGGTGCTCCTTCGGGGGCAGGACTCACATACTCTGAGTACGTACCCACGGTACGAAGACGTACTCCCGGTATGCAACAGACCGCCCGGTGATGCCGGTCACCCGTACCCACGGTCGGTACTAGGCTGCCGGGACTATGAGCAAGTCCACGGTCTCCAAGCTCGTGCCCAAGGTCCCCGGCACGAGCCGCCGGCAGCAGTACTCCGCCTCGACCAAGCGCGCCCTGGTCGACGTGGCCGAGGAGCTCTTCACCGAGAGCGGGTACGCCGCCACCTCGCTCGACGCGATCGTCGCCGGTGCCCGGGTCACCAAGGGCGCGCTCTACCACCACTTCAGCGGCAAGCAGGCGCTCTTCGAGGCCGTCTTCGAGCGGGTCGAGGACGACGCCTCTCGCGCGATCCAGAAGGCCCTCAAGGGCCACCGCGACCCGTGGGAGAAGGCCACCGCCGGCCTGCGCGCGTTCCTCAGCGTCGTCCAGGAGGCCCGTTACCGCCGGATCGTGATCCAGGAGGGACCGTCGGTCCTGGGCTACGAGCGCTTCCGCGAGCAGGAGGAGCGCTCGACCTTCGCCAACGTGCTCGAGATCGTCCAGTCGGTCCTGGCCGCCGGCGGCTGGGAGCTCGACGAGGACCTGCAGCAGACCTTCGCCCGGATCTTCTTCGGTGCGATGTCCTCGGCCGGCGAGTCGGTCTCCGGCGCCGAGGACCCCGAGGTGGCGGCCGCCAACGTGGAGACCGCCATCGGGTTCATCCTGGCCGGGTTCCAGGCCCTGGCCGAGAGCGGCACCGAGCTCCCCGGCCCGGACGTCACTTCTGGAACGTGACGTTCCCGTTCGCCGCCGGCACCAGCTCGATCCACACGTGGCCGGCCGGGACCTTCAGCTCGCCCGCCTTGGTCGACAGCGAGATCGACTCGTCGAGGCCGCCCTTCTCCCACGTGCCGCGCACCAGACGGCCGTCGTGGAAGATCATCGCCTGGCCCTTGCCCTCCAGCTTGGTCTCGGGCACGGGGTTGCCGGCGGGGTCCTTGTAGCCCGCGTCGCCGACCTGCACCCGCAGTACCAGCACGGTGTCGGTCGGGAACTGGTCGCCCTCGGCGGCGTAGGAGTTCTCGTTGACGTACTGGTCGCCGTCGAAGCTCCAGTTCGTGGTGTGACCGCCACCGAAGGACGCCGCGATGGTCGTCGCGGGCTGGCCCTGCGGGAGGTCCTCCTCGCTGCCCCACGGCAGGTAGTCGGTCGGGCGGGCCGGCTCCTGCTCGGCCTCCTTCGCGATGGTCTGGAGGTCGGCGAAGAGGTTGTACGGCGCGGCGCGCGAGCTGTCGCGCGCGATGCCCGGCGCGCCCTCGGCGTAGAAGTCGATGCCGGCGCCCTTGATCCGGTTGATCGTCACCCCGGCCGCGCCGCTGGTGACGACGTCGGCGTCGACCGGCGCGACGATGCCGATGTCGCTGGCCCGCATCGAGCGGACCGGGCCGACCAGGTCGGGCAGCTCGGAGTAGTAGAACGCAGCGAGGCGGGTCAGGCCGCCCTCGACGAGCTCCTCGACCACCAGGTCGGCCGAGCCGAGCCCGACCTGGGGTGCGCTGGAGGCGGTGTTGTCCATCTTCGTCACCAGCACGGGGTGGGCCTGGACCGAGGTGTCGTCACCCTCGACCGGGAGGCCGGTCAACGGCCAGGCGGAGGCGAGCTCGTCGGCGCCGGCGACCTGCTGGGCCTCCGGCGCTCCGGCCGACGGCTCGTCGTCTCCCCCGCAGCCGGCGAGGACGAGGCTCGCGGTCACGAGCAGGGCAGTGGTCAGAGGGGCACGGCGCACGAGATCGCTCCGTTTCGTGATTCTCGAGTGTTTCGGTTGACTTCAGTGTGCAGGCGCGGCCTCCCGCTGGCGGGGAGGCGCGCCCGCGGGGGTGGGACTCAGCCCAGCTTGGCGCCACCGTCGACGTACAACGTCTGTCCGGTGATGTACGACGCCTCGTCGCTGCACAGGAACGCGGCGGCGGCCGCGATGTCCTCGGGGTGGCCGACGCGGCGGACCGGGTTGGCCTCGGCGTTCATCTTCCGGAAGTCGTCGACGTCGATCCCCAGCCGGGCGGCGGTCGCGTCGGTCATCTCGGTGGCGATGAAGCCCGGGGCGATCGCGTTGGCGTTGATGCCGAACGGCCCGAGCTCGATGCCGAGGGTCCGGGTGAAGCCCTGGATGCCCATCTTGGCGGCCGAGTAGTTGGCCTGGCCGCGGTTGCCGAGGGCGGAGACGCTGGAGAGGTTGAGGATCTTGCCGTACTTCTGCGCGACGAAGTGCTTCTGGGCCGCCCGGGTCATGAGGAACGCACCGCGCAGGTGCACGCCCATGACCAGGTCCCAGTCCTCGTCGGTCATCTTGAACAGCAGGTTGTCGCGGGTGATGCCGGCGTTGTTGACCAGGACGTGGATGCCGCCCAGCTCGGCGACCACGCGCTCGACGGCGGACTCGGCCGACGCGGCGTCGCTGACGTCGCAGCCGATGCCGACGGCCTTCGCGCCGTCGACCAGCGGCAGCCTGGCCGCGGCCTCCGCGGCGCTCGACTCGTCCAGGTCGAGGACGGCGACCGACGCGCCCTCCTCGGCGAAGCGGGTGGCCGTGCCGAAGCCGATGCCGCGCGCGGCTCCGGTGACGACGGCGATCCGTCCGTCATAACGCCCCATCTGTGCTGCTCCTGTCTCGCTGGTCAGGCCTGCTCGGGTCTGTCAGCACGACACGATAGGCGTCACCCGAGAGCGGCGCGCAAACGGGCGGCGTACTCCGCGGCCTCGCCGTCGGCGTACTTCGTGCGCGGCCAGAAGAACCCGCGCAGGCCGTCTCCCTTGGTCCGGGGCACCACGTGGAGGTGCAGGTGGGCGACGGACTGGCTGACGACGTTGTTCATCGCGACGAAGCTGCCCTGGGCGCCGAGCCCCTCGACGACGCCGGTCGCGAGTCGCTGCGCCGCCTCCAGGAACCCGTCGCGCAGGCCGGCCGGCAGGTCCGGCAGCGTGACGACGTGCTCGCGCGGGACGAGCAGCACGTGGCCCTTGAAGACCGGGCGGCGGTCGAGGAAGGCGACGAAGTCCGGCTCGTCCAGCACCAGGTCGGCCGGCAGGTCGCCCACGAGGATCCGGCAGAAGACGCAGTCGGGGTCGCTCACGCCCGCGACGCTAGTCGCAGTAGCGGTCGCAGGCACGGGGCGCGACCATCGCCCGGGCCGCGCTGCCGACGTAGTCGAAGTGGTGGATGTCGCCGAGGCCGTAGGTCCAGCGGAACCCGTGACGCCGCATCAGCTCGACCACCGGGTGCGAGCTCGAGCGCCAGGCGACCCGCGGGTGGGAGCGGCTCAGCCACCACCGGTTGGGCACCACGCCGCGGGCCGAGCGGTAGGGGTTCTCCCACGGGTTCACGTCGAGGGACCGCCCGTAGCTGTGCGGCGAGCGGACGCCGGGGCGGCCGCTGACGTCGCGGCAGTTGAACGCCGAGGTGTTGCCGGCCGCCATCGACGCGTAGTCGTCGCCGCCGCGCGAGCGGGCCCCCCAGCCGAACCGGTCGACGCGGTACATCGCCCGCACGGGCAGCTTGCGCTGGTACATCTCGGCGAACGCGGCGGCCATCGCCGGGGCGGCGCTCGTGGCCGCGACCAGCTCGCCCCGGCGCGCGTAGCCGCGGTAGTCCCAGTAGTTCACCCGCACCAGGCGCAGGCCGCTGCGACCCACCGGGCAGCCGGACCGCCAGCTGATGCCGGTCATGTGGTTCCAGACCCGGGCGGGGATGCGGGTCACGACCGGGTTGGCGCCCTGCCCGACCGCCCGGGCCTGCGCGGGCAGCGTGCGGCGCGGGTCCGGCGCGGCCTTCGGGAGCCGGACCGGCTTGCCGGGCGGCACGTTGTCGATCCGTCGGACCGGGCTGGCCGCGGCCTTGACCCAGTCC
>JAEZKN010000617.1 GCA_023415395.1 Actinomycetes bacterium | reverse complement strand
GGTCACCGTCGCCCGCTCGGGGCCGGAGGCCGACCACCAGCTGCGCGGCCAGGGTCAGGCCGGCGACCGTCCACACCGCCGCGCGCCAGTGGCCCTGGGAGCCGAAGATCCCCAGCAGGGCCCCGCTGAGCAGCGTCGCCGAGGGGATCGAGGACTGGACGATGCCGAAGGCGACGCCCTGGCGGCGGACGGGGACCCGGTCGGACAGGATCTGGTTGGCCGCGGGCTGCATCAGGGCGTTCGGCAGGCCGAGCAGGCTCAGGAAGACGACGATGGTCGCGGCGTTGGGCGCGGACGCGATGCCCGCCAGGCCGAGGGTCGCGCCCAGGCAGGCGACGCGCAGCGCGCGCGGCGGGCCGAGGCGCTCGACCAGCCGCCCGCCGACCGGCGAGACCGCGGACGAGACGACGTAGTAGCCGGCCACCGCCGCGCCGAGCTGGCCGGCGGTGAAGCTCATCGAGACGCCGATCTGGATGGCCAGGGTGCCCACCAGGAACGGCGGCACCGACACCGAGATCATCGTGGCGACCACGGCGAGGACGGCGCGGCTGCTGCGCTCGGCGACCCGGCTGCCGCCGGCCGGTGCACCCGGCCGCTCCGCCGTCCGCGCCATCTCATGCCCCTGTCGTCAGCGGCGATCCTGCGTCGCCGTACTAAGTACGGTACTCAGGACGGGCTGCTGTGGGGAAGCACTCAGTCCGCGTGACGGAACGCCGCGCGTAGGAGCTCGGACTCGTCCGCGGACCGTCGAGACACCCGGAACGGCCCTCAGGAGGGCTGATCAGGGGCCGTTCTGGGTGTCTCGACCGCGAAGGAGCAGTCAGCCCCGGACGAGCTCCCGGCCGAGCACCTGCCCCAGGGCCGCGGTGAGCTCGCCGGTCGCCGCCGCCGGCGTCAGGCCGGAGGTGTCGCAGCGCCAGGCGACGAACCCGTCGGGTCGGGTCAGGATCGCTGCGCCCTCGGGCCCGCCCCGCAGGCGTGTCCACTCGAAGTAGAGGTCCTGTGCGTCCGCGGAGCCGATGACCAGGGAGTGGAGGAACGGCAGGTCGAGGGCGGCGACCGCCTCGACCCAGGCGGTGCCGGCCAGCCCGGTGACGAGGGTGAACCTCCCGTGACCGACCAGGTCGAGGGTCGAGACGCGGCGCCCGTCACGGCCCACCAGCCACGCGTGCGGGAGGCGAGCACCCGGACGGGCCGAGGGCTGGTGGTAGAGCGTCCGGTCGCGCGGCCAGGCCTCCGGCTCGCCGAGGTCGGGGACGACGGCACCGGACGTGTAGCGCTGGTTCATCTCGACGCCCTCGGCGTTGAACTCGAAGTTCTTGCGCGCGACGGCGGCGGCCAGCGCCGAGCGGACCCGGGCGCCGTCCTCGCTGGCCTCGTCGACGAGCTCGATCAGCGGTCGCGACCCGTCGGGTCCCGCGCTGAGCAGCTCGTTGAGCTCCGCGTAGTCGTGCCGCGACTGGTTGGCCCGCTCCACGATCTGGCGACCGACCGGCGCACGCTCGGGCGTGTAGCTGTCCAGGAGCTCCGGCCCGGCCCACCCGCGGACCGCGTACGCCAGCTTCCAGGCCAGGTTGAACGAGTCCTGGATGCTCGTGTTCGACCCGAGCCCGCTGCTCGGCGGGTGGCGGTGGACCGCGTCCCCGGCGCAGAAGACGCGGCCGCGCGAGTACTCCGTGGCCCAGGCCTGGTTGACCTGCCACGCCGTGACGTCGTCGACGCAGACCTCGACGTCGGGCGAGCCGACCATCTCCGCGATCCGCGCCCGGGCCGTCTCGTGGCTCAGGTCCGGGGCCGGCCCGTCGAGCGCGTAGCCCCAGCCCGCGATCCACTCGGTCCACGGTCGTACGACGCGCAGGGTGCGCATCCCGATCTCGCCGTACGCCGGCACCAGGATGCGGTGCAGGATGCTGGGCCGGTCCCGCACGAGGTCGGTGAGGTCGGCCCGGAAGCGGGCGTAGACGGTGCCCGCCCGCCCCATGGTGCCCTCGATCGGCAGGCCGATCTGCTCGGCGATCCTCGAGCGGGCGCCGTCCGCACCGACGAGGTAGCGGCATCGCACGGTCAGGATCGACCCGTCCAGCTTGCTGCGCAGCCGGGCCGTCACCCCGTCGTCGTCCTGCACGTGGGACAGGTACTCGGTGTTGAAGAGGAGCTGGGCGCCTCGAGCAGCCGCGTTGGTGACCAGGATGGGCTCCATCTCCGGCTGGGGCAGGTCGACCAGCGGGCAGGGGCTCGCGGTGCGGTAGTCGGTGGCCCGGTCGTCGCCGGTCCCCCACGTGCGCAGCCTCGCCACCTCGGTCCCGGCGAGGCTGTAGGCGAAGGTCATGTCGCCCATCAGCTCCCAGGGCGTCCCCGCACGGAGCACCTCGTCCTCGACCCCGAGGTCGCGCAGCACCTCCATCGCACGCTGGTTGGTGATGTGGGCACGCGGACTGTTGGCCAACCAGTTCCACTGGGTCACGGCCAGGACCCGGACGCCGTACGTCGCCAGGGCGAGCGCGCAGGTCGCGCCGGCGGGGCCGGTGCCGACGACGAGCACGTCGGTCTCGACGACTCGGGCCTCACCCGGGTCCGGGTCGGTGTCGGGACGGATGGTCTCTTCGATCACGGGGGTGCTTCCTTCGATGGGTCGGGTGTTGCCTCGGGGAGGGTGCGGACGGCGCGCCGCGGTCCCTGGTCAGCGCAGGGCCGACCCGAGCTCGCGGGCCGCCGCGGACAGGGGGCCGCGCAGCTCGTCGAGCCGCGCGTCGTCGACGCGGTGGACCGGACCGGCGGCGCTGAGCGCCGCGACCACCTCGCCGCCCTGGTTGCGGACGGGCACGCCGACGGCCACGACGCCGTCGTAGCGCTCCTGCCGGTTGATGGCGTGGTCCACGCTGCGGATCTGCTCGAGCTCCGCGCGCAGGGCGTCGCCGTCGGTGATCGTCGCTCGCGTGTAGGCGGGCAGGTCCTGGTCGAGGACGCTCTCGACGAGCGAGGAGGGACCGAACGCCAGGAGCAGCTTGCCGCTCGCGCTGGCGTGCAGCGAGGTGAGAGGGGACGGCAGGGTGGCGAGGCGGACCGCGGCGTTCTCGGGCTCGCGGCGGTCGACGTAGAGGAGCGAGTCGCCTTGGAGCACGCCGAGATGGACCGTCTCGCCGCACTCGACGACGAGACGGTCGAGCACCGCTCGGCCCAGGCTGGTGAGGTCGTTGTGGCTCGCCGCGAACGTCCCGAGGGCGACCAGCCGCAGCCCCAGGACGTAGTTGCCGTTCGCCAGCTGGCGCACGAAGCCGTTGCGGACCAGGGTCGCCAGGAGCCGGTGCGCGGTGGCCTTGGGCAACCCGGTCTCCGCGGCGACCTCGGCCAGGGAACGACCGTTCGCCACCACCTCGAGCGCACCCAGGACGTGCAGTGCCTTGTCCACGGCGGTGTCCATCGCCGGCTCCTATTCCATATTGCGGAACGCGTTTCGCAGTATGGAAGATACCACTCGAGCCGGCCGCCGGTCGCCGCCGTCCGCGGTCAGCGGAACAGCACGCCTCCGCACACGGCGCAGCCGTACTCCTCGACGGCGTGGCCGTCCTCGAGGCACACCTCCGCGAGGTGCCAGTCGTGCTCGTGCACGGCCGGCGCCCGCATCAGACGTCCGTGCGGGTCTCGCGGACGTCGGTGCGCACCCGGGTGCCGGTGCGGCGGCCGTTGAGCGTGAACGCCGTGAGGACGAGCGCGAGCACGCCCACCGCGGCGAGGATCCAGCCGACCATGGTCAGGTCGACGCCGCTGAGCGAGTCCTGGACGGCGAGCGCCAGGATCAGTCCGAGCGCGAGCAGGAACACACCAACGCCGTAACCCATGTCGATCTCCTCGTGTCAGGTCCCCCGACCGTCCGGGGAGAGGTGACCGCTCCAGAGCTCCGGCAAACCCGTCGGCTCAGGCCAGGACCTCGAACCTGATGCCCGCCGCCTGCAGCCGGGCCAGCAGGTTCTCGCCCATCGCCTGCGCCGTGGTGACCTGGCCGGCGGTGGGCGGGTTGTCGTCCAGCGCCAGGCAGAGCGCCGACTCGGCGAGCATCTTGGCGGTCTCGTCGTAGCCGGGGTCGCCCCCGCTCACCCGGGTGCGCAGGGTGCGGCCGTCGCCCTCGGCGACGAAGTCGACGGTGAACCACGACCGGGCCCGGCGCTGGTCGTCGGGCCCCTGTCCCTGCGGCATCCGGTCCAGCAGCAGCTTGCGCAGCGGCGGCACCTGCGCGGCGCCGACCAGGGCGGTCATCGCGGCGACGCCCCCGGCGGCGTAGCGCAGCGTCTTGGTCCCGGCGTAGTGGGAGTAGGAGAAGTCCGGGCCGTACGCCGGCAGCGCGGCGCCGCTGCGCGCCACCACGAACGGGTCGATCGTGGGCAGCGGGAGCAGCCAGTAGCCGAGCACCGGGTCGCGGTGCGGCTTGCCACCGGCGGCCCGGGACGTCCGGCCCTCGGGCCGCGCCTCGACGCGGCGGCGAGCGGCGTACGTCTTGCGCATCTCCTTGGCGCGCGCGAACTGGTTCAGCGCGGAGTGGAAGGT
>JAEZKN010000598.1 GCA_023415395.1 Actinomycetes bacterium | reverse complement strand
CGGAGCCCGACGCGCTCGCGCAGGGCGTCGGCCCGCTTGCGGGCCGAGGAGCGCGGCTCGCCGTAGAGCAGCGGCACGGTCATCACGTTGGCCTGCACCTTCTGGTGCGGGAAGAGGCCGACCTGCTGGATGACGTAGCCGATCCCGCGACGCAGCCGGACCGGGTCCTGCCCGGTGACGTCCTGCCCGTCGATCTCGATCCGCCCGGTCGAGGGCTCGATCAGCCGGTTGATCATCTTCAGCGTCGTGGACTTCCCGCAGCCCGACGGGCCGACCAGGCAGACCAGCTCGCCGCGCCCGACCTCGAGGTCGAGCTCGTGCACCGCGACCGTGCCGTCGTCGTAGGTCTTGCCGACACCCGCGAGCCGGATCATGGGGTCTGCGGTCGCGGAACCGGTACCGTCCATGCGGTGACCCTACTCGGGACTCCCGCGGCCACAGCCGAACCGAGCTGCTACAGCCGGCTCACCAACGAGTGGTTCTGCGCGGCCTACGTGAAGGACTACCAGCAGGAGATCGTCGACGCGACGCTCCAGCACCTCGCCATCACCGTGGCCGCGGTGCTGCTCGGGGTCCTCGTCGCGTTCCCGCTCGCGCTGCTCGCCCGGCGGATCCCCCGGCTCGAGACGACGATCCTCGCGGCCACGACCGCGGTCTACACGATCCCGTCGCTCGCACTCTTCCCGCTGCTCGTCCCCTTCACCGGCCTCTCGGCGACCACCGTGGTGATCGGCCTCGCGCTCTACGCACTGACCATCCTGGTGCGCAGCATGCTCGAGGGCTTCCGCGGTGTGCCCGCCGAGGTCCGCGAGTCCGCGACCGGCCTCGGGTACGGCGCGACGCGGCGGCTCTTCCGCGTCGAGCTCCCCCTGGCGACGCCGGTGATGATGGCCGGCCTGCGGGTGGCCACGGTCTCGACGGTCGCGCTGACGACGGTCGGCTCGCTCGTGGCCTACGGCGGGCTGGGCAACCTCATCAAGGACGGGGTCACCACCAACTTCCGGGCCGAGCTGATGACGGCGTCGATCCTCTGCGTGGTGCTGGCGGTCGTCCTGGACGTGGTCATCGTCGGTGCCCAGTGGCTGGTCACCCCGTGGACCCACGGGAGGCGGAGCGCATGACCGTCGTCGGCGACGCGTGGGAGTACCTCACGACGCTGTCGAGCTGGACCGGCTCGAACGGCATGCTCCGGCTGCTGCTCCAGCAGCTCCTGCTCAGCCTCACCGCGCTGCTCGCCGCCTCGGTGGTCGGCCTCCCGATCGCGCTGTGGCTGGGCCACCTCGGCCGGGGCGGCTTCCTCGCGATCAACATCTCCAACGTCGGACGGGCGATCCCGACGTTCGCCCTGCTCGCCCTGCTGGTGACCGCGGACTGGCCGGGCACCGCGGGCTTCGGCCCCTACGGCCGTGCCGGCCTGGCCACGATCATCGCGCTGACGCTCTTCGCGCTGCCGCCGATCATCACCAACGCCTACGTCGGCATCCGGGAGGTCTCGCCGTTCGTGCGGCAGTCCGCGGACGGCATGGGGATGACCGGGACGCAGAAGTTCTGGAAGGTCGAGCTGCCGCTGGCCGCCCCGCTCGTCGCGCTGGGGCTGCGCCTGGCGCTGGTGCAGGTCTGGGCCACCGCGACCATCGCCGCCCTGGTCGCCGGCCCGGGCCTGGGCACGGTCATCACCGACGGCTTCTACCGCACCAACTACGGCAAGGGGATCGCCGGGGCGATCGTGGTCGCGGCGGTCGCGCTGCTGCTGGAGCTGGTCGCCTCCCGCCTCCAGCGGGCGGTCGACCCGACCCCACGGGACCCGGCGAAACCGAGACCGAAACGTCATCGGGGAATGTCGGCGGACCGACCTATGGTTACCGAGGCGGCCGACTCCCGTCGACCGTGAGCACGATCCGGACACGCGCGGCACCTCCGCGGGACACAGAAGGACACGCAGATGCAGGTACGACGTTCCCTCGCCGCGGTGCTCGCCGTCGGCTCCCTCCTCCTCGCCACCGCGTGTGCCGGTGACGACCTCGACGAGCCGGAGGCGAGCGACGACGAGTCCTCCGCCCAGGCCGACCAGGGCCCGGTCAACATCTCGGGCCAGGCGTTCACCGAGGCGGCCATCGTCGCCGCGATGTACGACGAGCTCCTGACCGACGCCGGCTACACGACGAACGTGAAGCTGGTCGACACCCGCGACGCCTACATGGCGACCTTCCCCGGTGACGTCGACGTCGTCCCGGAGTACGTCGGCGGCATCGTGAACTTCCTCAACGCCAAGGCCAACGGGGCCAAGGCCGAGCCCTTCGAGGCCGGCGACGGCGCCGAGCTCGCCGAGCAGGGCAAGTCCCTCCTCGACGACGCGGGCATCACGCTCCTCGACACCTCCGAGGCGACCGACACCAACGCGTTCTTCGTGACCCAGGAGTACTCCGAGTCCGAGGGCGTCACCAAGCTCTCCGACCTCGAGGGCAAGTCCGTGGTCCTCGCGGCCGCGCCCGACTGCGAGGGTCGCCTGGACTGCGAGGGCGGGCTGACCGACCAGTACGGCATCGACATCACCAAGGTGCTCCCGCTGGGCTACGCCAGCGACCAGACCTACCAGTCCGTGCTCGACGGCGAGTCCCAGCTCGGCCTGACCAGCACCACCGACGGCACGCTGGAGTCGCAGGGCCTGGTCGTCCTCGAGGACGACAAGCAGATCCAGCCGGCGCAGAACCTCGTCCCGGCGGTCTCCACCGAGTTCCTCGACGCCCACCCCGACGTCGCCGACGTGCTCAACGGGCTGATGGCGGCGCTCACCACGGAGAAGCTCACCGAGCTCAACGGCCAGGTGGCGGTCGACCGGCAGAAGCCCGAGGACGTCGCGCGCCAGTTCCTCGAGGACGAGGGCCTGCTGGGCTGACGCCCTAGACCTTCGCCTCGAAGTCCCGCAGCGCCAGGGCCGCGCGGTCGACGCTCGCCGGATCGATGACCGGCACGTCGATCCGCGGCCCTGCCTCGTCGCGGACCTGCGGCATCGGGCCACCGACCTCGGCGACGTGCGCCATCACGGCGGCGGCATCCTCCCGGCGTCCCTGCTCGACCAGCCAGCCGGTGAGGCGGTGCACGGGAGGCAGCCCGGAGTGCACCAGCGAGCGCTCGGACCAGAACTCGGAGACGCCCGCGGCGAGCAGGTCCCACCAGGCGTCCGAGCAGCCCGGGATCTCGACGAAGTAGCGGTGCAGGTCGCCGGCCAGGACCCGGTCGACGAACATCGTGCGGACCCGGTCCGATCCGTAGGCGTCCACGGTCGCCAGCGCCATCCGCTTGGTCGCCCAGCGGTCGCGCAGGTCGTCGAGCGAGGAGCGCTGCTGGGTGATCGAGGAGCCGTCGTGCCGGATCCGCCAGTGGTAGACGACGTCCGGGACCACGGCGAAGAGACGGGCCTTCGCGTAGGCCTCGGTCGTCGTCGGCTGGTCCTCGTAGCGGATCCGCTCGGGCCAGCTCAGCTGCGCAGCGTCCCAGAACTCCCGCCGGAAGAGCTTGTTCCAGGCGAAGACGTCGCCCAGGATCTCGGGATGGTCCTCCAGGCGGACCGCCCGGGCCTCGCGGTGGAGCCGCCGCATCCACGGCAGCTCGACCAGCCCGCCGTCCTCCCAGCGCGCGACCGAGCCGGTGACGAAGTCCGCGCCGGTGGCCTTCTGCTGCTTGACCATCGTCGCGTACGCCGTGGGCGGCACCACGTCGTCGGAGTCGGCGAAGGCCAGCAGCTCGCCGCGCACGTGGCGCAGGCCCTCGTTGCGGGCGGCGCCCAGCCCCCGGTTCTCGGTGTGCACCGCGCGGACGCGGCGGTCGCGGGCGGCGTACTCGTCGGCGATCGCGCCGGAGCCGTCGGTCGAGCCGTCGTCGACGAGCACGACGTCGAGCTCGCGGTGGGTCTGGCCCAGGACGCTGTCGAGGGCCTCGCGCAGGTAGTCCTCGACGTTGTGGACGGGGATCACCACGCTGACCAGCGGGGAGCGCCGCCCGAACTTCATGGCCCCACGGTAGCGACGGTTAGAGTTCGGGACCGTGAGTGCCCCCGCCGTCGATCCGAGCGCCGTCGACCCCGCCGACTACCCGCGGAAGGTCCTCTTCGTCGCCGGCGCCGGCCGCAGCGGCACCAGCACGATGGCCGGGCTGATGAAGATCATGGGCCTGCACGTGCCGCTGCCGGAGGTGGCCGCGGACGAGACCAACCCCAAGGGCTTCGCCGAGCCGCAGTGGGTCGTCGAGCACCACGACCGGCTGCTGCGCGAGGCCAACGTCCAGGTCAGCGACTCGCGGCCGGACGCGTGGTTCGAGACCGGCCGGGTCGCGACGCGCGAGCAGGAGCGGATCCGGACCGCCGAGTGGCTCGGTGAGCACTTCGCGGTCAACCCGGAGCTGGTCGTCAAGGACCCGCGGCTGAGCTGGTTCCTCGGCCTGTGGCGCGTGGCGGCGATCCGCGCCGGTGCGACGCCGGTCTTCGCGACGATGCTGCGCCCGCCCGCGGAGGTGGTCGGCAGCAAGCAGACCTACTACCAGAACCGCCTCGGCTCGGCGCACCTCGCGGCGTCCTGGCTGAACATGCTCCTGCACACCGAGCGGGCCACCCGCGAGTCCGTCGCCGACGGGGGCCGGGTGTTCGTCCGGTACGCCGACCTGCTCGACGACTGGACGCGCGTGGTCATGCAGGCCGGGGAGCAGCTCCAGCTCCAGCACGTGCTGCACGCACGGAGCGAGGCGATCCGCGACGGGCACCGCTTCGTCGACCCGAGCCTGCGCCGGATGAACCAGACCCTCGACGACCTCGGCCTGCCGCCCCGGCTGCACGAGCTCGTGGGGCAGACCTGGGAGGAGCTCAACAAGCTGGCCGAGCCCGGCGGCGACACCCCCGAGGTGCACCGGACCCTCGACCAGCTCCGCGAGGGCTACGTCGACCTCTACGAGGAGGCCGCGGCGATCTCCCGCTCGTCCGTGGTCGCCGCCGAGCACGGGCTCAAGCGGCAGCAGCGCCTGAAGCCCGCCCGGGACGCGGCCTCGGGCCCGGTCCCCGCCCCGCCGCGGGCCGACCGCATCC
>JAEZKN010000483.1 GCA_023415395.1 Actinomycetes bacterium | reverse complement strand
GCCCCACGGCGTCGGCTGGTCGCCGTCGCGCGGCGCGATGCCGCGCAGGGCGGGGGCGATGAGGAAGCCGGCCGCGGCGACCAGCACGACGACGCCGAGGAACACCCAGCGCCAGCCGGCCGCGTGGGCGACGAACGCCGCGAGCGCCGGCCCGAAGAGCGAGGGCAGCACCCAGGCGGCGGCGAAGCTCGCGAACACCGCGGGCTGCAGGACGGCCGGGAAGCACAGGCCCACCACGACGTAGAGGCACACGGTCATCGCGCCGCCGCCGAGGCCTTGGAGCACGCGGCCCGCGACGAGCACCTCCATCGACGGCGCCAGCCCGCAGACCACCAGCCCGAGCGCGAACAGCACCATCGAGACCAGCAGCGGACCGACCGGGCCACGGCGGTCGCTGCGCGCGCCGGCGGCGACCATGCCGACCACGCCGCTGGCCAGCAGCGCCGCGAACGAGAGCGCGTAGAGGCTCACGCCGCCGAGCTCGTCGGCCACCGACGGCATGACGGTCGTGACCGCCGTCGCCTCGAACGCCGAGAACGCGACCAGCGCGAACATGCCGATCGTGGTGGCGGCGTACGCCGGCGACAGGATGCGCGGCCGGGGCTCGGCGGGCGGGGCGGTCAGGGTCACGGGGAGACCGTAGGACTTCAATTGCGGTTGAGGTCAACCGGGTCGGAAGCCCACGATGGGCGCGTGATCGCTTCCTGGAAGGACCTGTGCATCGACGCCGTCGACGTCGACCGGATGGCCCGGTTCTGGGCCGGGACCCTGGGCCGGGAGGTGGAGAGCCGCGGGGAGCTGCGACGTCTCACCGGCCCGACGCCCCGGCACGGGGTGTGGATCAACCCCGTGCCGGAGCCGGTGACGGTCAAGCAGCGCGTGCACCTCGACGTGCACGTCGCGAGCACCGACGACGTCCTCGCGCTCGGTGCGACCGTGCTCGACGAGAGCCAGCCCCGGTGGGACGTGCTGCGCGACCCGGAGGGCGGCGAGCTCTGCGCGTTCCCCCGCGAGCAGGTCCCCGAGGAGCGGCTCTACGAGATCATCGTCGACGCCCACGACTGGGCCGGCCAGGCGCGGTGGTGGGCCGAGGTCCTGGGCGGCGCCGTCGACGCCGAGGGCAACGGGATCGAGGACATCCCGGGGGCGCCGTTCGAGTTCCTCGGCTTCGTCCCCGTGCCCGAGGCCAAGACGGTCAAGAACCGCATCCACTGGGACGTCGACGTGGCCGACGTGCAGCTCCTCGTCGACCACGGCGCGACCGTGCTGCGCGAGCCGGGCGGCGACATCCGGTGGACCGTCCTGGCCGACCCCGAGGGCAACGAGTTCTGCGCGTTCGTGGACTGACCACGGCTGGTCGTCGGCTGCGCCGCGAGTAGGGTGCGGGACATGACCAAGTGGGAGTACCTGACCGCCCCGATCCTCACGCACGCGGCCAAGCAGATCCTCGACAACTTCGGCGCCGACGGGTGGGAGCTGGTGCAGGTCGCGCCGGGCATGAACCCCGAGAACCTCGTCGGCTACTTCAAGCGTCCGGTCGAGTGAGCGCCGGGATGAGCGCCGTCGAGGAGCGCCTGGAGGCGCTCGGCCTGGCCGTGCCCGAGGTCGCGAAGCCGGTGGCGGTCTACGTGCCGGCCGTCGTCTCCGGCGACCTGGTCTTCACCTCCGGCCAGCTGCCGATGCGCGACGGCGAGCTGATGCTCACCGGCAAGGTCGGTGGCGAGGTCAGCCCCGAGGACGCCGTCGAGTGCGCGCGCCAGTGCGCCCTCAACGCGATCGCCGCGGTGAAGTCCCAGGTGGGTGACCTCGACCGGGTCGAGCAGGTCGTGAAGGTCGTCGCGTTCATCGCCTCGACGCCCGACTTCACCGGCCAGCCGGGCATCGCGAACGGTGCGTCCGAGCTGCTCGGTGCCGCGTTCGGCGACGCCGGCGTGCACGCCCGGTCCGCCGTCGGCGTACCCGTGCTCCCGCTGGACTCGCCGGTCGAGGTCGAGATCGTCGTCCGCTTCGCCTCATGAGGATCCCGCTGCCGCCGGTCCCGCTGCCGGACCGGCTCGTCGAGGTCGCCCGGGAGTTCGAGGAGGGCCGCCAGGAGCCGGTCGAGCCGCGCAACGCGGCGACCGTCATCCTCATGCGGCCGTCCCCGTCGGGGCCGGAGGTCTACTACCTGCGGCGGCAGGTCTCGATGGACTTCGCCGGCGGCATGGCGGTCTATCCCGGCGGTGGCGTCGACCCCCGGGACTTCGACGCGGACGTGTCGTGGGCCGGGCCCTCGCCGTCCTCGTGGGCGTCCCGGATGGGATGCGACGAGGAGACGGCGCGGGCGCTGGTGTGCGCGGCGGTGCGGGAGACCTTCGAGGAGTCCGGCGTGCTGCTGGCCGGCACCTCGCCCGCCGACGTCGTGGCGGACACGACCGCTGAGGACTGGGAGGCCGACCGGGTCGCCCTGGAGTCGCGCGAGCTGTCCATGACCGACTTCCTCAACCGGCGCGGGCTGGTGCTGCGCACCGACCTGCTGGGCGTCTGGGACGCCTGGCTGACGCCGATCTTCGAGCCGAAGCGCTTCCGCACCTGGTTCTTCGTCGCCGCGCTGCCGGCCGGGCAGGTGACCCGCGACGTCTCGACCGAGTCGTCCTCGGTCGCGTGGATCCCGGCCCGCGACGCCGTCGTGCAGGCCGACTCCGGTGAGCTGGCGCTGATGCCTCCGACGTACCTCACCTCGATGGAGGTGGGCGAGCTGGCCACGCCGGAGGAGGTGCTGGCGGTGGCCGCGTCGCGGTCGGTGGAGATGTTCACGCCGTCGGTCGAGCCGCTCGGCGACGGCTGGACGTTGTCCATGCCGGACCGGCTGCGGCCCCTCGTCGCGGAGCGGCGGCGGGTGTGACGCCCTGGTCGGGCGGGTCCTTCGGGGAGCGGGCACGATGCCTGCTCGCGCCCAACCCCGGGATGATGACGCTCGACGGCACCAACACCTGGGTGCTGCAGGAGCCGGGCTCCTCGGCCTCGGTCGTCATCGACCCCGGGCCGATCGAGGACGGCCACCTCGAGCGCCTGACCGCCGAGCTGGGCGACGTCGGGCTCGTGCTGCTCACCCACCACCACGTCGACCATGCCGAGGTGGCGGCGGAGTTCGCGCGGCGCAAGGGCTGCGCGGTGCGGGCGGTCTCGCCGGCGCTGTGCGTGGACGCCGATCCGCTGGTCGACGGGGAGGACCTCGCCGTCGACGGCCTCGCGCTGCGGGTGCTGACCACCCCCGGCCACACCGCCGACTCGGTCTCGTTCGTGCTGCCGGCGGAGGGTGCGCTGCTCACCGGCGACATGGTGCTCGGCCGCGGCACCACCGTGGTCGCGCACCCCGACGGCCAGCTCGGGCCCTACTTCTCCTCGATCGAGCGGATGCGCGCCCTCGCCGTCACCGGGGAGGTGGCGACCCTGTGGCCCGCGCACGGCCCGGTCCTCGACGACGCCCTCGGCGTCCTGGACCACTACCTCGCGCACCGGCGCGACCGCCTCGCCCAGGTCGAGGCCGCCCTGCGCGAGCTCGCCGTCCCCCTCTCGCCCGAGCTGGCGGAGGACGACTCCCTGCCCCGCCGGGTCGTCGAGGTCGTCTACGCCGACGTCGACCCGTCCCTCTGGGCCCCCGCCGAGCTCTCCGTCCGGGCCCAGCTGCTCTACCTCGCCACTCCCCGTTGAGTTGGGCCCCCGTCACGGTCGAGATGGGGCGTGAATCGCCGGTGAGAGGGGCCGGGATCCCTCCACAGACCGCGTGACCGGCCCGGCTCTCCACAACGCTGGCTCGTCGTACGGCGGCGCCGGCCCGTCGTGGCGACGCTGGCGTGCATGCTCACGGACCTCCCGCGCTCGCCGTTCACCTGGCCCCAGGCCCGCGCCGCGGGCATCAGCCGACGTCGGCTGGACGACGCCGTCGAGGCCCGGCTGATCCGCCGGCTGCTGCGCGGCGTCTACGTCGCTGCGGACCTCGAGGACACCCCGCTGCTGCGCGCCCAGGCCGCGCGGCTGGTGATCTCGCCGCATGCGGTGCTCTGCGACCGGACGGCCGCGTGGGTGCTGGGGTGCGACGTGCACGACTACCGCGAGCTCGACGTCCTGCCGCCCATCGAGTCCTACGTGCTGCGCGGTCACGACCCGACCGACCGCCCCGAGTGCGCGGGCGGCACGCGTGACCTGAGCCCGGGCGACTGGCAGGTGATCGACGGCGTCCGCGTCACGACGCCGATCCGCACGGCGATGGACCTCGGCTGCAAGCTCGACCGCCGCTCCGCCCTCGCCGCGATGGACGCCCTGATGCGGGCCTACGGCTTCACGGTCGAGGAGATGATGCGGATGCTGCCGCGCTACTTCCGCCGTCGCGGCGTACGCCGGCTGCGGACGATCGTCGCGCTCCCCGATCCGCGCGCGGAGTCTCGGTCGGAGTCGTGGGTGCGCCTCGAGCTCATCGACCACGGCCTCCCCGTCCCGACGCTCCAGCACTGGGTGCGCATCGGGGGCGTCCCGACGTACCGCCTGGATCTGGCCTACCCGCACGCCCGCGTGGCCATCGAGTACGACGGCGAGGAGTTCCACTCGACCCCCGAGCAGCGCGAGCGGGACCGGCGCCGGCGCGCCGAGCTGCGCGAGCTGGGCTGGACGGTGATCGTGCTGACCAAGGCCGACTTCGCCCCCGCGCGCGTCGACGCCTGGATCGGTCGGGTCCGCGAGGCGCTCGCGGGACTCTGAGCCGACTGAACGGTGACCCGGGCCCAACTCAACGGCGACCCAGGCCCAACTCAACGGGAGCGGCGGGCGAGGAGTAGGAGGAACAGGAGGGCGAGGCCGACCACGGCGGCGACACCGAGACCGATCGTCACGACGGTCCGCTCCTCCGACCACGGCCAGTCCGGGGCGGGGCGCTCGACCGAGGGGCGGTCGGTGCTCATCAGGGCCGTGGCCAGCGACAGCGACTGGTCGACCATCCCGGGTTCGATCGTCGTCACGGGCCGGCTGGTGCCGTCGGCGGCCTGGAGCACCACGGCCTCCGGCGGGGGGCTCCCGAAGGCACCGCCGCCCTCCAGGCGAACCTCCGCCCCGTCGGCCGACACGCCGAGCAGGTGATCGAGGACCGGGTCCTCGTTGGACCGGGTCACGTGCCCGCGCCGATGCCACTGCCGCAGCCCACCGGCGAACCAGCTCACCGTCCCGCGGTCGTCGACCGCGAGCGCGTCCCCCTCGGCCCGCACCGCCCGGGTGTCGGCCTCGGGGGCGCCCGGCCGCACGCGTCCGATCACGGGTCCGGCGGGGTCGCCGCTCGGCGTCCCCATGGAGAAGCGCGTCCATGACCCCTGCTGGCGGCCGGTGAAGGCCAACCACGAGCCGTCCGGCGACCAGGCGATCCGATCGACAGCGGTGCCCTCGTGGCCGGGGACCGGGATCTCGCGGAGCTCGCCGGTGGTCAAGTCGACCACGCGCACCCCGCTGGGGATGGGCTCGGTGTCGGAGTCCGGGCCGAACACGGCGTAGCCGTAGGCCAGCTCTCGACCATCCGGCGACAGCGCGACGACCGGGTTGCCCAGGCCTCGTGCGAAGGACTCGTTGTTGCCGGCGAAGTCGGGCAGGTCGAGCAGGTGATAGCCGCCCCGCTCGGCGTCGACGACGACCGGCAGCCCCTGGTCGGTCACCCACGCGGCGGCGCCGACACCGACCACGGTCGGGTCGTCGGTGACCTCGTCGCGCATCCAGGACCCGTCGTTCTCCCGGTCCGACATCCGCTCCGGTACGGCGAGCAGCCGGTCGGGGACGGCGAGCACGCTGAAGTCCGCCACCGGTGGCTCGAGCCGGTTCGGCAGCCAGGCGACGACACCCGCGAGCAGTGCGACCACGGTGAACGCGGCAGCGACTCCCAGCATGCGATCGCGCCGCCGGGAGCGCCGGGCGCGGGCGAAGAGGTCAGCGGGCACGTCGGCGGTCGGTGCCCGATCGGCGATGCGGTGCAGTTCCTCGTGCAGGCTCATGGTGTCCTCCCGACGAGGTCGGCGAGCTCGGGGGCGAGGGTGCGCAGGCGGGCGAGCGCCTGCCGGGTCGTGGACTTCACGGTGCCGGCGGTGACGCCGAGCGTGGCGGCGGCCTGCACCTCGGTGAGGTCCTCGAAGTAGCGCAGCACCAGCACGGTGCGCTGCTTGGCGGTGAGCCGGCCGAGGGCCTCCTCGAGGGTCAGCCGCAGGTCGCTGTCGGTGGAGGGCGCGGCGGCGTCGTACCCGCCGAGTCGGTGCTCGCGGACGTGCCGCCGGCTGCGCCACCAGGAGATGTTCTGGGTGTAGAGGATGCGGCGGACATAGGGCTCGGGGTCGCCCTCGATGCGGCTCCAGTTCTTGGCCGCCTTGAACAGCGCCGTCTGCACGAGGTCCTCCGCCAGATGCGCATCCCCGGTGAGGAGGTACGCCGTGCGGGACAGTGCCGGCGTGCGCACCAGGACGAACGCGCGGAACGCGTCCTCGTCGTACTGCTGTGGCACCAGTGCCCCCTTCCACCCCTTCCGACGCCGGGCGGGGGTGGTTCGGGGGTCAGTCGGACCGGACTATTTCACCAGCGGCCCGAGGTTCGACTCGACGATCAGCGGGCGCGGCGGGAGAGGCGCTCGACGTCCATGATCACGACCGAGCGGGGCTCGAGGCGCAGCCAGCCGCGGGAGGCGAAGTCGGCCAGCGCCTTGTTGACGGTCTCGCGG
>JAEZKN010000475.1 GCA_023415395.1 Actinomycetes bacterium | reverse complement strand
GCCGAGGCCGCCCACGAGGGCCACCACGTCGTGATGGCCACCGGCACCGCGTCCGGCAAGAGCCTGGGCTACCAGCTGCCGGCACTCTCGGCGATCCGGACCGGCCGCGGGGCGCGCGGGCAGCGCGGCGCCACCGTCCTCTACCTCGCGCCGACCAAGGCGCTGGCCCAGGACCAGCTCGCCGGCATCACGGCGCTGGGGCTCGACGTGCGGGCGACCACCCACGACGGCGACAGCCCGCGCGAGCAGCGCGACTGGTCCCGAGACCACGGCGAGTACGTCCTCACCAACCCCGACATGCTCCACCGCTCGCTCCTGCCCGGTCACCAGCGGTGGTCGGCGTTCCTGGGGTCGCTGCGCTACGTCGTCGTGGACGAGTGCCACCACTACCGCGGCGTCTTCGGTGCACACGTGGCGCACGTGCTGCGGCGGCTGCGCCGGGTCTGTGCGTCCTACGGCGCGCACCCGACGTTCGTGCTCGCCTCGGCCACCGTCGCCGAACCGGAGGTCTTCGCCGAGCGGCTCACCGGGCTCGAGACCCTCGCGGTGACCGGCGACACGTCCCCGCGCGGCGAGGTGTCGCTCGCGCTGTGGGAGCCCCCGCTCACGACGTTCACCGGCGAGAACGGCGCGCCCGTGCGGCGTGCCGCGTCGTCGGAGACCGCGGACCTCCTGGCCGACCTGGTCACCGAGGACGTCCGGACCCTGGCCTTCATCCGCTCGCGCCGCGGCGCCGAGCAGGTCGCGATGACCGCCGCCGAGCTGCTCGCCGACGTCGACCCCTCGCTGCCGGGCCGGGTGGCGTCCTACCGCGGCGGCTACCTGCCCGAGGAGCGCCGGGCGATCGAGGAGGCGCTGCGCGGCGGGGAGCTGACGGGGCTCGCAGCCACCAACGCCCTCGAGCTCGGCATCGACATCAGCGGCCTGGACGCCGTGCTCATGGCCGGCTTCCCCGGCACCCGCGCTGCGCTGTGGCAGCAGGTCGGGCGAGCGGGCCGCGGCGGGCAGGACGCGCTCGGCGTGCTGGTCGCGCGCGACGACCCGCTGGACACCTATCTCGTCAGCCACCCCGACGCGCTCCTCGGCGCACCGGTGGAGGCCACGGTCTTCGACCCCTCCAACCCCTATGTCCTCGGCCCGCACCTGTGCGCCGCCGCCCACGAGATCCCCCTCACCGACGACGACCTGCCGCTCTTCGGACCCACCGCCCGCGACGTCGTCGACGCGCTGACCGACGGCGGGCTGCTGCGCCGCCGCCCGCGCGGCTGGTTCTGGACCGACCGCCGGCGGGCCAGCGACCTGGCCGACATCCGCTCGACCGGCGGCTCCCCCGTCCAGCTCGTCGAGGCCGACACCGGTCGGATGGTCGGCACCGTCGACGCGTCCAGCGCGCACGCCACCGCCCACCCCGGTGCGGTCTACGTGCACCGCGGCGAGACCTGGCTGGTGCGCTCGCTCGACCTGGAGGACCACGCGGCCGTGATCGAGCGCGCCGAGCCCGACTACTCCACCACCGCCCGCGAGGTCACCGACATCGCGATCGTGCGTGAGCGCGAGCACGCCGCCTGGGGCGAGTGCCGTCTCTCCTTCGGCGAGGTCGACGTCCGCCACCAGGTCGTCTCGTTCCTCAAGCGCCGCCAGCCCGGAGGCGAGGTCCTCGGCGAGGAGCCGCTCGACCTGCCCGAACGCAGCCTGCGCACGGCCGCCGTCTGGTGGACCGTCCCGGCGGCCGCGCTCTCCGAGAGCGGGCTGCTGGCTCGCGACCTGCCCGGCGCCGCGCATGCCGCCGAGCACTGCTCGATCGGTCTGCTGCCGCTCTTCGCCACCTGCGACCGCTGGGACATCGGCGGCGTCTCGACCGCGCTCCACCCCGACACCGGCCAGCTGACCGTCTTCGTCTACGACGGCCACCCCGGTGGCGCCGGCTTCGCCGAGCGCGGCTTCCACGCCGCCCGGTCGTGGCTGTCGGCCACCCGCGAGACGATCCGGTCCTGCGAGTGCGACGACGGCTGCCCCTCGTGCATCCAGTCCCCCAAGTGCGGCAACCAGAACAACCCCCTGGACAAGGCCGGCGCGGCCGCGCTCCTCGACGTGCTGCTCGGCGAGGTCTAGGTTCGCGGCATGGTGGTCCTCGGTCTCCTCCTCATCGGCCTGGGCGCGCTCGCGATCGTCGCCGCGCTCTTCACCGCCGACGGGACCGACGTCGAGCTGCTCGGCACCGACACCAGCGCGGTGGCCCTCTTCTTCGTCGGCCTCGGGGCGGGCCTGGCGATCCTCTGGGGGCTCGGCTTCCCCCGGTGGGGCGCCAAGCGCTCGCTGCGCCAACGCCGCGAGGCCAAGCAGCTGCACGAGCTCCACGAGAAGCTCGAGAGGCACGAGGCGTCCGAGCGCGACGACCCCGGCCGCAGGGCCGACGGGCCCTCCTGAGCCGGTCCTCCCTGGGCCGGTCCTCCATGGGCCGGTCCTCCATGGGCCGGTCCTCCATGGGCCGGTCCTCCCTGAGCCGGATTCCCGGCGCCCGGCCCTAGGGTCCCTGACCCGCGGGTCCGGCGCGAGCCTCGGCGGTGAGGTCCGCCTCCTGGCCGAGCCAACGCGGACCGGTCACCGTGACCACGACGGTGGCCTCGCGCCCCTGGAGCGAGCAGGAGTCGAGCCGGCCGCCGTTGGCCGCCGCCACCGCTGCTCCCCGCCCGCACGGGTCGCCGCCCTCGCCGGCGGCACCGGCC
>JAEZKN010000438.1 GCA_023415395.1 Actinomycetes bacterium | reverse complement strand
CGGCGAGGGCTCGGTGGGGACGCGCTCCACGGCGCGTGAGCGGTAGAAGTCGCCCCAGTGACGCAGGTACTTGCCGTTGTTGCGCAGCCAGCCGTTGAGCCGGCGGACCGTCGAGAGCGGGGGCTCGAAGCGGAACGACGGGTCCGGGCTGCGCCACCCGGGACCGTAGGTCAGCGCGAGCAGCTCCTCGGGCCGAGCGGGCGCCGCGACCCGGCGGCCCTCGAGGGTGACCTCGCCGACCGGCAGCAGGGCCTCGCGCGGCAGGTCGCCCGCGACCGAGGGGACCAGGTAGAACGTGCCGTCGACGTGGAAGCCGGCGAAGACGTCGATGCCGACGCGGTGACCCTCCTCGGGCATGGTCCAGATCTTGAAGTCGCCGGCCGACATCCGGGTGATGTTCCAGCCGAGCGAGCGCATCGTCTGCTCGGCCTCCTTGTTCTCCCGGATGATGTCGAAGGGGTGCGTGTGCCGGCTCAGGTAGGAGACGTCCGCGTCGTTGTCGTGGCCGATCATCCGGCCGCCGCGGACGGCGCCGAGCAGGCAGCCGAAGGACAGGAAGGCGTCGAGGCCGCACTCCTCGCGCAGGTCGCGCAGGACCCGCTCGACCGCGTCCAGCACGGCGCCGGTCACCGAGGGCTCGGAGTGGGAGAACATCCGGTGCAGCCGGCCGGTCTTGTCGAGCGCCACCGGGTGCCCGGCCGCGTCGACCAGCCGGATCGGCTCGGTCCCGGTGCCGAAGGAGACCCGCCGCTCGACCAGGGGAGTGCCGCCGGCGTGGCGGACCAGGCTGACGTCGGCCACGCCGTCGAGGTACGGCGCGAGTGCGGGCGGCCACGGCACCCAGGCCCGGCCCAGACGGGAGCGCTCGCGGGCGGGCGTGAACGACCAGACCCGCTGGTCGCCGAAGCGGACGTCGACGACCTCGGCCAGCCTGGCCGGCACCCGGACCCCGCGCTCGTCCAGCGCGAAGCCCCGCCTCACGGGAAGCGAGCGATCAGTCGGGCGACGTGGGGGTCCTCGGTGCGGTAGACCGCGAGGCCGCAGCCCTCCTCGAGGTGGGTCACCTCGCCGCCGAGCCCCTCGATCTCGCGCACGACGAGCGCGGGGTCGACGAACTGGCGGAAGTGGTCGTCGCCGAAGAGGTGCTCCTGGCCGAGGTCCTTGCCGGTGCGGAACTCCAGGAGGAGCTCCCCGCCGCCCCCGGCCAGGACGCGCGCGGCGAGGCGGAGCAGGTTTGCCCGGCCGGCGTCCTCCAGCGAGTGGACCAGGAAGCGGCCGTAGACGGCGCGGGCCGCGGGGGCCGCCTCGAGCGCGGCGGCCACGCGGTCGACGCCCGTGTCGTCGTAGAGGTCGAGCAGTGAGAACCGGGCGTCCAGCGCCTCGGCGCCCGCGCGTGTGCGGGCGTCGGCGACCGCCGACTCGGCGAAGTCGAAGCCGTGCACCGTGCGGCCGCTCCGGGCGAAGAACAGCGCGTCCCGCGCGGTCCCGAAGCCGAGCTCGAGCACCTCCCGGTCCGCCGGGAGCTGCCGGTCGACCCACGCGGCGAACGCCGAGGGCTGCTCGGGCACGCGCCCGCTGTCGGCTCCGGCGTAGAAGCCGTTCCAGTAGTCGTGGTGCCGCGCCGCGGCATTGCTGGTGACGATGGTCCCGCTCCTCTGAACGACGGTCGGACAACTGGGCACAACTGAATAATATTGCCCAAGTTACTCGACTTTAGGTACGGGGTGGGGCATGTCGGGAAATGCGACGACCCGCCCGGTGGGACCGGGCGGGTCGTTGGTCGTGCGTGCGCGGAGGGAGCGGGAAGCCTGCGCAGGCTCAGCCTTCCCTTCGACGTGGTCTGGGGTTCAGGCAGACGGTCGCGACCTCGCTGCGCTCAAGCCTTCTTCGTCTCCCAGAAGATCTCCGCGATCTCGTCGATCTTGGCGAGCAGCTCGTCGGCCTTGCCGGCGTCGAGCTCGCCCTTGGTGCCCGAGGCGCCCGCGAGCTTGGTGGCCTCGTTGAAGAGGGTGTGCAGCTGCGGGTACTTCTCGAAGTGCGGGGGCTTGAAGTAGTCGGTCCACAGCACCCAGAGGTGGTGCTTCACGAGCTCCGAGCGCTGCTCCTTGATCAGGATGGCGCGGGTGCGGAAGTCCGGGTCGGCGTTGTCCGCGACCTTGGCGATGATGGCCTTGATCGACTCCGCCTCGATGCGCGCCTGAGCGGGGTCGTAGACGCCGCAGGGGAGGTCGCAGTGGGCGGAGACCTCGAGGGTGGGGGCGAACAGCTTCGCGAACATGCGGGTCCTCTCGTCTTCGGTTGTCCGGGGAACGGGGTCTGACGCTGCGACACTACTCCGCGTGCCGATCTGGGGCTTCGCCGTGGTCAGTGGGCGGTCCATGCTGCCCACGCTCCGGCCCGGGGATCGTCTCCTCGTGTCCCACCGGCGGGTGCCGCGCACCGGTGACCTGGTGGTCGCCCGGTTCGCCGACGGCACGGTGGCGGTGAAGCGAGCCGTCGAACGGCGTACGACGCGGACGGGCGCGCCCGGCTGGTGGCTGCTCAGCGACAACCCGGAGGAGGGTGTCGACTCGCGGCACCGCGGGACCGTGGCCGATCCGGACGTGATCGCCGTCACCCTGGCCAGGGTCTGGCCGCGCCCCCGTCGCCTCTGAGCCTGTGCCAGACTGCTGAACGGGAGAACCCCGAGGTCTCCAGGCTCCGCGCTCCACCCTTCCGCGTCGAGCCCGGCCTCATCACCCCTGCCTCGCACGTCTCGATGGAAAGACGCCTCCACGCCATGTCTGCTCCCCATCCCGCCCACACCGCCCACACCGCGCACCCGCACGCCGGCGACCCGGTCTTCGACCTCCACGTCGGCGGCAAGATGGCGGTCCGCTCGACCGCGCCGCTCGCCAACAGCGACGACCTGTCGCTGGCCTACACCCCCGGCGTCGCCCGGGTGTGCGAGGCGATCGCCGGTGACCCGTCGCTGACCCAGCACTACACGTGGGTGCCGAACACCGTCGCGGTCGTCACCGACGGGACCGCGGTGCTCGGGCTCGGCGACATCGGCCCGGCCGCCGCCATGCCGGTGATGGAGGGCAAGGCCGTGCTGTTCAAGCAGTTCGGCGACGTCGACGGCGTCCCGATCTGCCTGGACACCACCGACGTCGAGGAGATCATCGAGACCGTCGCCCGGCTCGCGCCGAGCTTCGGCGGCATCAACCTCGAGGACATCTCCGCGCCCCGGTGCTTCGAGATCGAGGACCGCCTCAAGGCGATGCTCGACATCCCCGTCTTCCACGACGACCAGCACGGCACGGCGGTCGTCGCCCTGGCGGCGCTCTGGAACGCGCTGAAGCTCACCGGGCGCGATGCCGCCTCCACCCGGGTCGTCATCTCCGGCGCGGGCGCGGCCGGCGTCGCCATCGCCAAGATCCTGCTCGAGGCCGGCATCGAGGACCTCGCGGTCACCGACCGCAAGGGCGTCGTCCACTCCGGCCGCCACGACCTCACGCCGGTCAAGCGCGAGCTGGCCGAGATGACCGCCGACAAGACCGGTCGCACCGGCACGCTCGCCGACGTGCTCGCCGGCGCCGACGTCTACATGGGGGTCTCCGGTGGCACCGTGCCCGAGGAGGACGTCGCGCGGATGGCGCCCGACGCGATCATCTTCGCGATGGCCAACCCGACCCCCGAGGTGCACCCGGAGGTCGCCCACCGGCACGCGCGGGTCGTGGCGACCGGCCGCTCGGACTTCCCGAACCAGATCAACAACGTGCTGGCCTTCCCCGGCATCTTCCGGGGCGCGTTCGACGTGCACTCCACCGCGATCACCGAGGGCATGAAGCTCGCGGCCGCGCGGGCGCTCGCCGACCTCGTCGGCGACCAGCTGGCCGAGGACTACGTCATCCCCTCGCCCTTCGACCCCCGCGTGGGGCCGGCGGTCGCGCAGGCTGTGGCGGACGCCGCACGCCAGGACGGCGTGGCTCGCCGGTAGGTTCGGACCCATGTTCGCCGTCTACGCCGACCAGTTCTCCACGGACGACCCGCTCTCCGCCCTGCAGGTGGGGGAGCGGCCCGACCCGGAGGTCCCCGACGGGTGGACCACGGTGACGGTCAAGGCCGCGTCGCTCAACCACCACGACCTGTTCTCCCTGCGCGGCGTCGGGCTGCGCGAGGAGGCGCTGCCGATGATCCTCGGCTGCGACGCCGCCGGCTACGACGAGGACGGCAACGAGGTCGTCGTCCATGCGGTCATCAGCGACCCGTCCTGGGCCGGCGACGAGACCTTCGACCCGAAGCGGTCGCTGCTCTCCGAGCGCTACCAGGGCACCTTCGCCGACAAGGTCGCGGTGCCGCGCGCGAACGTGGTGCCCAAGCCCGCGTCGCTCTCCTTCGAGGAGGCGGCCTGCCTCCCGACGGCGTGGCTGACGGCCTACCGGATGCTCTTCACGCGCGGTGAGCTGCGCGCCGGGGAGACCGTGCTGGTCCAGGGCGCCGGCGGTGGTGTCGCCACGGCCGCGATCGTCCTGGGCCGTGCCGCCGGCCTGCGGGTGCTGGTCACCAGCCGCGACGAGGCGAAGCGGGCCCGCGCGCTCGAGCTCGGCGCCCACGAGGCCTTCGAGTCCGGCGCCCGGCTGCCGGTGAAGGTCGACGCGGTCATCGAGACCGTCGGCCGCGCGACGTGGTCGCACTCGATCCGCGCGCTGCGTCCCGGCGGCCGGATCATCACCTCGGGCACGACGTCGGGCCCGAACCTCGACGACGCCGAGCTCACCCGGATCTTCTTCCTCCAGCTCTCGGTCATCGGCTCGACCATGGGCACGCGCGGCGAGCTGGCCTCGCTGGTGTCGCTGCTGGACGCGACCGGCGCCCGTCCGCTCATCGACCGGGTGCTGCCGATGGCCGACGCTCGCGACGGGTTCGCCGCGATGCTCGAGGGCGAGCAGTTCGGCAAGATCGTCTTCACGCGCTGATGGCGACCGAGCGCGCCACGCACCTGGTCACCGGCGCGGGTTCGGGGATCGGCGCGGTCCTGGCCCGCCGCCTGCTCGACCGCGGTGACGCCGTCGTGCTGGTGGCGCGCTCCCCGGAGCGGGCCGACGAGCTGCGGGCGGCGTACGACGGGGCGACGGTGGTGGTCGCGGACCTGGCGTCCCCGGAGTCGGTGGGCGCGCTGGAGCTGCCCGCGGCGCTCGACTCGGTCGTGCACGCGGCCGGCGTCGTCGAGCTGGGGCCGGTGGCCGAGCTGTCCGTGGACGAGTGGGCCGCGCAGCTGCAGGTCAACCTGGTCGCACCCGCCGCCCTCACCCGCGCCGCCCTGCCGGGCCTGCGCGCGGCCCGCGGCACCGTGGTCTTCGTGAACTCCGGCGCCGGCCTCACCGCCCATCCGGGCTGGTCTGCCTACGCCGCCTCCAAGCACGGGCTCAAGGCCCTGGCCGACGCGCTGCGGGGCGAGGAGCCCGGCCTCCGCGTCACGACCGTCTATCCCGGCCGGACGGCCACGCCCATGCAGGAGAAGGTGCACCGCCAGGAGGGCAAGGAGTACGACGCGGCCGCCTGGATCCGCCCCGAGACCGTGGCCGAGGCGATCCTCCACGTCCTCGACCTGCCGCGCGACGC
This sequence comes from Actinomycetes bacterium, assembly GCA_023415395.1. GTDB lineage: Bacteria > Actinomycetota > Actinomycetes > Propionibacteriales > Nocardioidaceae > Nocardioides. Next base: position 1,747 of record JAEZKN010000438.1, on the reverse strand, counting down.
GACGATGCCCGACGTGACGGTGCGCCCGGCGGGATAGTCCCTCACGAGATGGTCGTGTGGGAGCGGTCCCAGGCAGCCATTTCGTGAGGGACTATCCCGGCGCTCACGGCTTCGAGCGCCAGTTGAGCGCGCCGACCAGGACCATGCGCAGCTGGGTGCGAGCCTGCTCGACCAGCTGCTTCTCCACGTCGGGGCGGCCGGCGGCGCCGAGGATCGACTCGGCGGTGGAGACCATCGCGGTGACGATCAGGTTCGACAGCACGCGGAGGTCCTCGGGCGACCAGGCCTCGGTGCCCCGGAGGCGGGCCAGGTCCGTGGCGAGCTCGCGCTCGAACAGCTCGATCTGGTGGCGGATCTCCTCGCGCACCGCCGGCGGGCCGGCGGCGCGCTCACGGGCGATGAAGAGGAAGTGGGTGCGCTGCTCGTGGACGTGGTCGACGAGCACGGAGACCGAGCGGTCGACGATGTCGGCGAGCGCGGGGTCACCGCGCCGGATGTCGCGCATCATCTGGCGCAGCGACACGAACGCCTCGTCGACGAGCGCGAGGCCCAGGGCCTCGATCGAGTCGAAGTGGCGGTAGAACGCGGTCGGCACGATGCCGACCTGCTTGGCCACCTGGCGCAGCGAGATCGCCGCGAGCGTGCTCTCGTCGGAGAGCTCGAGGGCCGCGTCGAGGATCGCGCGTCGGGTGCGCTCCTTGCGCTCGACGCGGGAGACCGCCTCCCCGCTCACCTGGGCCACCTGCTCAGGCTACCGGCGCCCCGCCCCCGCTCCGCGTCCCCGACCACGGTCGAGAACGTCGCCCGCGCTCGTCGCGAGTACGAACACCCGCCTCGCCCTGACCGACCGGCGTCCGCGGGCTGAGGCGGAGGTTGTCGCCGACCCGGTCGCCGCCTGAAGATGACCCCATGAGGACGATCCCATGAAGGACCACCTCGGGCGGGGCGAGATCGGCAAGGACGCCGTGCAGGACGCCGTCGAGGCCGCGGCCGCGACCGCCGGCCAGGTGGCGATGATCGTCACCGGCGCCGTCCGCGACATCGCGAGCGCGGTGGGCGGGTTCGCGACCGAGCTCTTCGAGATCCGTGACTCCGCCCGCCGGGCGTCGCAGGCACAGGACGCGGACTAGCCGTCCAGCAGCCGGACGAGCTTGTGCGGCGCGCAGAAGCGGTAGGACTCGGTGACCAGCTCGGCGACCTCGTCCCAGTCGGTGCCTCCGGCGGCGTCGTCGGCGAGCACCATCCCGACGATCGTGGGGGACCACGGCGGCTTGTAGAACGGCGGCCCGGCGTGGGTGAGCGCGAGCAGCTCGTCACCGGTCGCGTGGAAGGTCAGCACGGTGCGCACCGACGCGTCGCCGGTGATGTCTCGGTAGGACGACTCGTAGCCCGGCTGCGCGACCATCACGTGCGCCACCGTCCGCTGCCGCACCCGCCAGCGCACGCCGGTCCACGCCTCCTCCTCGCGGATCTCGGGCAGGCGGGACGCGATCGACCCGATACGGCGTACGACCTCCGGGTCGGGCTCGATCCGCCGAGGCACCGCTCAGCCGAAGGAGAGCCGGAAGTCGGCCAGGCGGAACGACGCCAGCTGGCGGGCCGGGCGCAGCCAGCCGAGCGGGCCGTCGGCGGCGAAGTCCCAGCGGCCGCGGCAGGGCAGGGCCTTGGCGGAGCCGTCCATCAGGGCCGAGCGGTCCGCGCCGCCGGTGTCCTCGATGCCCGGCTGCCAGGTGCTGCCCTTCAACGG
>JAEZKN010000434.1 GCA_023415395.1 Actinomycetes bacterium | reverse complement strand
GGTGAGGTAGAGGTCGGGCTGCCGGTCGCCGTCGGTGTCGAGCCACACGTCGATGCCGTCGCCGGTGTCGACGCGGCGGCCGTGCTTGACGACGAGCTTGGCCCGCTTGCCCTCGGCGGGCGCGGACATGAGCGTCATCGAGACGACGTCGTAGGCCTTGCCCGGCTCGACGGCGTCGGTGATGGTCCGCTCGGTGGGCGGCGCCGCGGAGGCGGGCGCAGCGGGAAGGGCGAGCAGCGTGGTTGCCAGGACAGGGAGGATCAGGCGACGCATGCCGCCAGTGTCCCCCACGATCGAGGGCTGGCGTACCTCAGCGGGGAGGAGCGCACCCGACGCAGGTCGCGGCCGCCGGCCGCACCTCGAGCCGCTCGGGCGGGATCTCGCGGCCGCAGACGTCGCACACCCCGTACGTCCCGTGCTCCAGCCGCGCCAACGCGGCGTCGACCTCGGCGAGGTGCTCCTCGGCCTGCCGCACCAGCGCACCGACCTGCGAGCGCTCGAAGGCGATGGTCGCACCCTCGGGGTCGTGCTCGTCGTCGGCGTTGCTGTCCTTCGACGCCTCGACGAAGCCGCGGTAGTCGCCGCGCAGTGCCGCCAGGCGCGCGACCGTGCGCCGGCGGTCCTCCTCGAGCAGCGCCCGGGGGTCGCTCACGCCCGCTCCAGGAGCACGAGCACCTCGTAGTGGGAGGTGTTCGGGAACATGTCGAGCAGCCGCCCGCGCACCGGCCGCAGCGACGGCATCGCGGCGAGGTCCGTGGCCAGCGTCTGCGCGTTGCAGCTGGAGTAGAGGACGTGCCGCACGCCGGAGGACTCCAGCCACCCGCTGAGCTCCGCGCCGATCCCGCGCCGCGGCGGGTTCACGACGACGAGGTCCGGCGCCGCCCTCGCCGCCCGGGCGTACGCCGTCGCGTCGCCGGTCTCGAAGCGGACCCGGGGCATCGCCGCCGCCGAGAGGGCCGCCGACGCCACCGCCTCGGCGCTGATCTCGACCCCCAGCACCTCGACGCCCGGCACCTCGGCCCCGGCGCCGGCCAGGGCCAGCGCGAACCCGCCCACGCCGCAGTAGAGGTCCCAGACGGTGCTCGGGGCGACCTCCCCGACCCACGCCCGGGCCAGGCGGTAGAGCTCGTCGGCCATCGCGGTGTTGGTCTGGAAGAAGCTCTGCGGCCGCAGGTGCAGGTCGAGCCCGGCGACGTGCATCGTCAGCGTCTCCTGCTCGGTGAGCAGGATCTCGCGGTCGCCCTCGAGCACCGCCTTGTGCTCGGGCTGGAGGTTGACCGACGCGACGGCCATCGCCGGGAGCGACTCGCGCAGCCACGGCAGGTGCTTGCGGATCCGCGCCACCGGCTCCTGGGAGCGCAGCACGAGGCGCACCATCAGCTCGCCGTCCGGCGACTCGGTCACCAGCAGGTGCTTGAGCTCACCCCGGCGGCTCGGGACGTCGTAGGGCTCGATCGCCGCGCGGGTCACGAAGTCCGCGAGCACCGGCAGCGCGGCCCGGATGCCCGGGGTGTGCAGCGGGCAGTCGCGCAGGTCGACACCGGACCCGGCCGGGTCCAGGATCCCCAGCGTCGGCGACCCGACCGTCCCGTGCACCACCATCTTGGCCTTGTTGCGGAACCCCAGCTGCGCGCTCGCGGCCGGCGCGAGCCAGGGCAGCGGGGGCAGCAGCTCCTCGGCCTGGCGCTGCTTGGCGGCCAGCTGCGCGTCGTACGGCGTGCCGAGCCAGCTGCACGAGCGGCACCGCCCGGCGTCGAAGTGGTGACAGAGACTCTGCTGACGACTGGCCATGACGGCTCCAGGCTACGGAATGAATCACGGGAGGCTGGAGTTGCGGCAGTACGTGACCCCTCCCCTCCAGCGCCGCAGGGACTACCGGATCACGTTCGTGGTGCTGTGTCTCGGGGTCGCGACCTTCTCGCTGCTCCAGTCAATGGTCAACCCGGTGCTGCCGACGGTCGCCGAGGCTCTCGACACCGACCAGGCGACGGTCACCTGGGTGCTCACGGCCTACCTGGTCTCGGCGTCGGTCTTCACCCCGATCATCGGCCGCGTCGGCGACAAGGTGGGCAAGGAGCGGATGCTGGTCGTCGCGCTCGGGGCCCTCGCCGTCGGCTCCCTGCTCGCGGCGGTGGCGAGCAGCATCGGCGTGATGGTCGCCGCCCGCGTCATCCAGGGTGTCGGCGGCGGGGTGCTGCCGCTGACCTTCGGCATCATCCGCGACGAGTTCCCGCGCGAGAAGGTCGCCGGCGCCATCGGTACGGCGGCCGCGCTCCTCGCCGTCGGCGGCGGCGTCGGCCTGGTGATCGCCGGGCCGGTGGTCGACGCCCTCAGCTACCACTGGCTCTTCTGGATCCCGATGATCATGACGATCGCGGCGGCCGTCGCGGCGGCCGTGTGGGTGCCGGAGTCCCCGGAGCGCGCCCCGGGACGCATCAACGTCGGCACCGCGCTGCTGCTCTCGGCCTGGCTGGTCGCCCTGCTGCTCGCGGTGAGCCAGGGCCACGTGTGGGGCTGGGGCTCCGCCCGGGTCATCGGCCTCTTCGTCGCGGCCGCCGTGCTGCTGCCGACGTGGATCCTCGCCGAGGCGCGCAGCCGCGAGCCGCTGGTCGACATGCAGATGATGCGGATCCCGACCGTGTGGACCGCCAACCTGGTCGCGCTGCTGTTCGGCTTCGGGATGTACTCCTCGTTCGCGTTCCTCCCGCAGTTCCTCCAGACGCCCGAGGCCGCGGGCTACGGCTTCGGCGCGAGCGTGACCGAGTCCGGCCTGCTCCTGCTGCCCCAGACCGTGGCGACGTTCGTGGCCGGCCTCTTCGCCGGACGGCTCGCCCGCCGCTACGGCTCGAAGGCGATGCTCGTCCTGGGTGCCGCGCTCACCGCCGGCGGCACGCTCGCGCTCACCCTGGCCCGCAGCGAGCTCTGGATGGTGGTCGCCGAGACCACCGTGCTCGGCTTCGCCTTCGGCCTGGCCTTCGCGGCGATGTCGAACCTCGTGGTCGACGCGGTCCCGCAGTCGCAGACCGGCGTGGCCAGCGGCATGAACACCAACATCCGCACCGTCGGCGGCGCGATCGGCTCGGCCGTGGTCGCCAGCGTCGTGACGGCGCAGCTCCAGCCCAGCGGCTTCCCCGTCGAGGCGGGCTACACCCACGGGTTCCTGCTGCTCACCCTCACCGGTGCCGCGGCGGCGCTGGTGGCCGTGCTCGTCCCGGTCGTCCGGGTGCCGGTCCACGCCCCAGCGCCCACCCGCTCCCCCAGTAGCGTCGACGCATGAGCCTCCTCGACGCCCCGCCCACCAGCCGCCCGCGGTCGCTGGCCCGGATCCTGCTCGGAGGCATCCTGACCTTCGCCGGCATCAGCCACCTCACCTTCGCCCGCGACGAGTTCCAGGCCCAGGTGCCGGACTGGTTCCCGGTCGGCGACGACCCGGTCGTGGTCGCCTCCGGCCTGGTGGAGATCAGCCTGGGCGCCGCGCTCATCGGCTTCGCCCGGGGTCGCGTCGGCGTCGGGCTGCTCGCGGCGGCGTTCTTCGTCGCGATCTTCCCCGGCAACATCGCCCAGTACGTCGAGGGCACCGACGCCTTCGGGCTCGACACCGACCGCAAGCGGTTCGTCCGGCTCTTCTTCCAGCCGGTGCTGGTGGTCTGGGCGCTGTGGGCGACCGGCGCGTGGCGCGATCGCCCACGGCGCTCCTGACCGCCGGCGACTAGCCCAGCCGCAGGATCGCGAGGATCCGGTCGAGCAGGCCGACCAGCCGGCCCAGCAGGCCGCCCAGCCCGCCGTCGAGCAGGCCCGTGACCGCGCACAGCAGGTTGCCGAGCAGGTTGCCCGCCCCGGCGACCGCGACGATCTTGAGCACCACCCGGTCCAGGTGGACCTGGAGGCCCAGGAGGTCCAGGTCGAGCGGCGCGAGCACGAGGTTCAGCACGTCGCAGGTGGCCCCGCGGGCGGCCTGACCGGTGCGCACCGGCTCGCCGTTGATCGACTTCACCCGGAAGGTCCTCATCTGGGCGAAGGTCGTGCGCTCCCCGCCGCGCTGGTGCACGACGCCCTGCACGAGGCCGCGGACGAGCACCCGGCCGTCGCGCTTGAGGAAGTCCAGCGGGACGAACGAGCCGGTGACGTCACGTCCGGCGGCGGTCGACCCGACGATCCGGGACCGCAGGTCACCGGCGTCGGTGTGCGCGACCGGCGAGCGGGCGCCGTCCGAGGGGCGCGACGCGCTCGCGGCCTGGGCCCCCACCAGGCAGAGGCTCGTGACGACGAGCAGGACGAGGAGCTTCTTCATGTTCCCTCCCGAGAAGTTGGTGTGACCTCACATGGCCGTGGGAGGGCCGGGCGTTACATCTCGGGCCAGATCTTCCGCAGCCGGCGCAGCCCGCGGTGGTGGGCGACGCGTACGGCGGTGGGGTTGATGCCCAGCGCGCGGGCGGTCGACGCGACGTCGAGGCCGACCACGTCGAGGCAGGCCACGACCTGCGCCTCCCGCTCCGGCAGGGAGGCGACCAGGCGCCGCGTGAGGTCGTCGCCGGCGACCGTGCGCTCCGGGTCGGCGTCGCTGCTCCACCGCTCGGCCGCGTCGGGGAGCGCAGACGTCGGGCGGGTCCGCCGGTAGTGGCTGCGCGCGACGTTGCGGGCGATGCCGAAGAGCCAGCCGGCGAAGTCGCCCCGGTCGCCGCGGAAGTCACGGACCCGGCGGGCCGCGGTGAGCCAGGCCTCGGCCGCGAGGTCCTCCGCGTCGGCGGCCGGGTCCGGCTGGCTCCAGTGTCGCAGCCACACCACGAGCCGCTCGGCGTGGTCGGCGTAGAGCTCCGCCCACGCCGCCTGGTCGCCGCTCTGGGCGCGCAGGACCAGCTCATCTCCCTCGCCGTGCATCATCAGCGTCCCTCCCGGACGGACCCCGCAAGCGTGTCCGTACCCGAAACGCGTGGCAAGGTCGTACCCATGGCCCGGCCAGCCTCTCGCCACCGTCTGCGTGAGCTGCTCCGCGCCGACACGTCGCGCCGGCGGGTGGACCCCGAGTTCACCGACCGGCTGGCCGCCGAGGCGGGCGAGTCCCCCGCGCCGGCCCCCCACCCCCGTCGCCGGGGCGTGCTGGTCGCCGCGGCGGTGACCGCCGTCGTGC
>JAEZKN010000316.1 GCA_023415395.1 Actinomycetes bacterium | reverse complement strand
GGGTGCGTGGCCGCGGCTGCTGGTGGCGGCCGAGGACCGCGCCCGCGCCGCGCGGGCCGCCCTCAGTGCGAGGCGGAGGTCTCCGGCCGGAAGCGCCGCTTGACGCCGCCGTAGGCCCGCATGAACGCCACCTTGGCCGCGTCGCGACGGGGCGCCTCGCCGTACGTGCGCGGGTTGAGCCCGACGCGGCGCAGCTTCTCGTTGAAGGCCTGGGTCATCGACTCGTCGCCGTTGTCGCGGTTGAAGAAGGTGACCGTCAGCGACAGCGAGGTGGCGTCGCTGTTGATCAGCCAGTGGGGCGTGTAGGGCGGGATGTAGGCGCCGGTGCCGGGCTCGAGCACGAACTCCTCGGTCTGCTCGGGCATCGTGTCCAGCCGGCCGAACGAGCCGTTCCAGTAGCGGTGCACCTCGCGCTCACGGTCCTCAGCACCGGCGAAGCGCCCGAAGCGGAGCCGGCGGTGGCCCTCGAGCTGCAGCAGGAAGCTGTGCTCGATGTCGAAGTGGGCGGCCGTGACCGAGCCCGGCGAGCTCGCGAAGACGAAGCCCATGCGGCGCTTCATCGAGCGTGGGTCGACGCCCGAGCGCGCCGCGAGCCCGTCCAGCACCTCGTCGACGAGGGCGGCGTAGACCGGCGACTGCTCGATGTTGAGCAACGTGAACCAGGAGTCGTTCGCCGCGAGCGAGCGGACCTGGTCGGCGATCGACTCGACGGCGATGGCGTTCTGGGCGCCGGCGTCGTCGGAGACCATCGGCTTCGCGGCCTTCTCGGCCGAGATCGAGTCGGCGCCGAGCTCCTCGGCCAGCCGGGCGATGGCGTCGAGCTCGAGCCGCGGGTCTCCCGTGAGCCCGTGCTCGTACGCCATCGGTGTGCGTGACCTGAGCCGGTCGCCGAACGACGCGTCGACCCGCGGTGCGGTGCTGGACATGCTTCCCCCTTGGACTGTCCCCCGGGAGCCAACGTTCCCGGGGCTGCGCGGGCGAAAACCTCCTCAGTCCTGGACCGCCTTGGCGACCGCGATGCAGCGCGACGCCTCCCCGGGGTCGGCCGCCGCCCGCAGCACAGCGCGCAGGACGACCCAGTCGCGCGCCCGGTCCTCGTCGAGCAGCGCGGCGTCGATGGCGGCGTGGAAGCGCGCCCGCACCCCGCGCCGTACGTCGCCCTCCAGCTCGTCCCACCGGTGCCAGAGCAGCGGCGCCACCTCGAAGTGCGGGTCACCGCTCAGCGGCTCGGGCGCGATGGCCAACCAGGGCTGGCGATCCGCGGCGAGGACGTGGCCGTAGTGCAGGTCGGTGTGCAGCAACCGGCCGTCGGTGCCCCCGTCCGTGGCGAACGCCTGCGCCAGCGCCCGCACCTGTTCCACCAGCCGGCGCGGCAGCGGCGCGTCCGCGAGCCCTGCGGTCCACCGCAGCAGCTCCTGCGAGAGCCGTGGGAGCTGCGGTGGCGCCGGCACGTGCAACCGCGCGTAGAGACCGCTGACGATCTCGCAGGCCGCGACGTCCCAGTGGTCGGCGAGGTCCTCGGGGTGCGCCCGCTCGAGCAGGACGGCGGCACGGTGCGGGTCGGCGCGGAGCAGCTGGACGGCCGCGCCGCCGTGCCAGTGCTGGAGGGCGAGGTGCTCCTGGTCCGCGGCTCCGAGCTTCAGCACGGCCGGCCGGCCGGCCGCCGTACGCACCGGGACGACGCCGGCGGGCTCTCCGTCCGGGGTCAGCTGCCACTCCTCCAGCAGCTCGGCGACGGGGTCCACGTCCCCATCTCACCAGAACGGCGCAGAACTTGCCGACCTGGAAAGTTCTGCGTTAACTTTCCAGCATGGAAAGCAACGAGATCCGCGACGCGCTTCGCCAGGCCGACCGCGCCGAGGCGGCACCGTGGACCGACTATCCGCCCACCCCGCGCTGGTACCCGCCGGCCGTCGGCGTCTGGGCAGCGCTCGTGACCCTCGCCTTCACCGAGCTCGAGGACGGCCTGCGCGCGGTCGCCCTGCTGGCGCTCATCGCCGCCGAGCTCGGCTTCCTGCGCTGGTACGTCGCCTACCGCGGCAGCGTGATGCCGAGCGGGCGCCCGCCGCGGGAGTTCCGCCGCTCGATCGCGCTCTTCGTCCTGGGCGCGGTCGCGGTCGTCGGAGGCGCCACGCTCCTGGCCGCCGTCGCCACCTGGCTCGCCGCGGCGTACGCACTCGTGGTCACGACGCTCCTGCTCAGCTGGTACGAGCGGGCCTACGCCGACGCGGCCCGCCGGGCCCGCGAACGCCTGGCATGAGTGGCACCTCCGCCCTCGACGGGCTCGACCCGGCGCTGACGGCGCCCAAGCGGCTCGCGGCCATGGCGCTGCTGAGCCGGACCTCGGCCGCCGACTTCGCGGTGCTGCGCGACCACCTCGGCGTCAGCGAGTCCGACCTGTCCAAGCAGATGTCCGCGCTGGCCGCGGCCGGCTACGTGTCGATCCGCAAGTCCGGCCACGGGCGCGGCAGCTCCACGACGTACGCCGCCACCCGTGCGGGCAAGCGCGCCTACGCGCGGCACCGGGCCGCGCTCGAGGCCATCCTGGACGGGACGGCCTGAGCGCTACTTCTTGGTCTTCTCGGTCGGCTGCGTGGTGGACAGCGCGGCGACGAAGGCCTCCGGCGGGACCTCGACGGTGCCGATGTTCTTCATCCGCTTCTTGCCGGCCTTCTGCTTCTCGAGCAGCTTGCGCTTGCGGGAGATGTCGCCGCCGTAGCACTTGGCGAGCACGTCCTTGCGGATCGCCCGGATGTTCTCGCGGGCGATGACCCGCGCGCCGATGGCGGCCTGGATCGGCACCTCGAACTGCTGGCGCGGGATGAGCTCCTTGAGCTTGCCGGCCATCATCACGCCGTAGGAGTAGGCCGCGTCCTTGTGGACGATCGCCGAGAACGCGTCGACCGGCTCGCCCTGGAGCAGGACGTCGACCTTGACCAGCGCCGCGGCCTGGTCGCCCGAGCGCTCGTAGTCGAGCGAGGCGTAGCCCTTGGTGCGTGACTTCAGCTGGTCGAAGAAGTCGAAGACGATCTCGCCCATGGGCAGCGTGTAGCGCATCTCGACGCGGTCCTCGGAGAGGTAGTCCATGCCGAGGAGCGTGCCGCGCTTGGTCTGGCAGAGCTCCATGATCGTGCCGATGAAGTCGCTCGGGCTGAGGATGGTGGCTCGCACGACCGGCTCGCGGACCTCGGCGATCTTGCCCTCGGGGAACTCGCTGGGGTTGGTCACCTCGACCTCGGTGCCGTCCTCCATCAGCACGTGGTAGACCACGTTGGGCGCCGTCGAGATCAGGTCGAGGTTGAACTCGCGCTCGAGGCGGTCGCGGGTGATCTCCATGTGCAGCAGGCCGAGGAAGCCGCAGCGGAAGCCGAAGCCGAGCGCCCCGGAGGTCTCCGGCTCGTAGGTCAGGGCCGCGTCGTTGAGCTGGAGCTTCTCCAGCGCCTCGCGCAGGTCGCCGAACTGGTCGCCGTCGATCGGGTAGAGACCGGCGTAGACCATCGGGTTCGGGTGCTTGTAGCCGCCGAGCGCCTCGGTCGCGCCGCCGTGCTGGGTGGTGACGGTGTCACCGACACGCGACTGTCGCACGTCCTTCACGCCGGTGATGAGGTAGCCCACCTCGCCGACGCCGATCTTGTCGGCCTTGACCTGCTCGGGGCTGATCACACCGAGCTCGAGCAGCTCGTGGGTCGCGCCGGTCGACATCATCTTGATCCGGTCGCGGTGGGTCAGCTCGCCGTCGACGACGCGGACGTAGGTGACCACGCCACGGTAGGTGTCGTAGACCGAGTCGAAGATGAGGGCACGGGCCGGCTTGTCGGCCTCGCCGACCGGCGGGGGCGTCTGCTGGACGATGTGGTTGAGCAGGCTCTCGACGCCGAGGCCGGTCTTGGCGCTGACCTGGAGCACGTCGCCGGGGTCGCAGCCCACGAGGCCGGCGAGCTCGGCGGCGTACTTCTCCGGGTTGGCGCTCGGCAGGTCGATCTTGTTGAGCACCGGGATGATGTGGAGGTCCGCGCCCATCGCGAGGTAGAGGTTGGCCAGCGTCTGCGCCTCGATGCCCTGGGCGGCGTCGACGAGCAGGATCGCGGCCTCGCACGCCTCGAGCGAGCGGGAGACCTCGTAGGTGAAGTCGACGTGGCCGGGCGTGTCGATCATGTTGAGGACGTAGGTGCCCGGCTCGGCGCCCGCCTCGTTGTCGGCCGGGACCGTCCACGGCATGCGGACGGCCTGGCTCTTGATCGTGATGCCGCGCTCGCGCTCGATGTCCATGCGGTCGAGGTACTGCGCCCGCGCGGCGCGCTCGTCGACCACGCCGGTCAGCTGCAGCATGCGGTCGGCCAGCGTCGACTTGCCGTGGTCGATGTGCGCGATGATGCAGAAGTTGCGGATGATCGCCGGGGGCGTGTGGCCGGGCTGCGGCGCGGTCGGGTTCGTGGGCACAGACGTCTCTCGTACGGGCTTCGGGGGACGATCCAAGTCTCCCACAGGAGAGGTCGAGAGCCCGCCTCCGCGGGATCCGCGAGGATGGGCCCGTGACCGACGTTCGTCTCCCGACCACGATCCCCCACGGCCGCACCGCCCGCCGGCTGGAGTGGGCACACCTCCCCCCGCACCTGCGCTCGTTGGTCGAGGAGCGGTGTGGGTCAGCGGTCGTGGAGGCGCGGTCGCAGGGCGCGGGGTTCACCCCGGGGTTCGCCTCGGTGCTGGCCTGCGCGGACGGCTCGCGGCACTTCGTGAAGGCCGCGTCCCACAAGGCGCAGCGCATGTTCGCCGCGGCGTACCGCGAGGAGGCGCGCAAGCTCGCCGCGCTGCCGGACGCGGCCCCGGCGCCCCGGCTGCTGTGGACCCACGACGACGAGGACTGGATGGTGCTGGCGACGGAGTACGTCGACGCCCGCGCTCCGCGGCGGCCGTGGCAGCCCGACGACCTCGCGGCCTGTCTGGCGATGACCGAGGGCCTGGCCGCGACGCTGACTCCCCCGCCGGCGGCCCCCCGGGCGCCCCCGGGC